>DASTNK010000127.1:0-15394 GCA_035720945.1 Burkholderiaceae bacterium | reverse complement strand
TCCAGCACCTGGCGGGCATGAAGGACTCCAAGGTCATCGTGGCCATCAACAAGGACGCCGAGGCGCCCATCTTCGGGGTGGCCGACTACGGCCTGGTGGCCGACCTGTTCCAGGCCGTGCCCGAACTGACCGCCGCTCTGTGATGGCCGGGACGTGCTGATGATGCGTACACCAGCACGTTACTATACATTCCACTCCGTTAATACGACTATTCAATATCGAAAGCGTTAGCGTCGAGCGTTATGGGGATTTTCAAATACCGCGCACCGTTGGACTCAGCGAGCGGAAGGCGCCCCGCACGGATATTCACCTGGATTGCCGGCAGCAGCAGCTCGGGCGCGGCCAGGCCGGCGTCGCGCCGTTCACGCATCGCGACAAACGCGTCCTCATCGACACCATCGTGGATATGGACATTACCCGCACGTTGTGCCGCCACTGTGGTTTCCCAGGCATAAACATCGCGCCCAGGCGCCTTGTAGTCGTGACAGACGAACAAGCGGGTATCGGGCGGGAGGTCGAGCAACCGCCGGATCGAGCGATACAGGTTCCGCGCACTGCCGCCCGGAAAGTCAGCGCGCGCCGTGCCATAGTCGGGCATGAACAAGGTATCCCCCACGAATACCGCATCACCGATGCGGTACGACACACACGCCGGTGTGTGTCCCGGCGTATGCATCACCTCGATCGTCGCGTCACCCAACGCCAACGTGGCGCCGTCCGCCAACAATTCGTCGAACTCGCTGCCATCACCCGAGACATCATCCAGGTTGAACACCGGGCGGAAAATGACCTGCACTTCCCGGATATGCTCGCCGATGGCGACTTTCGCGCTGGTGTGCCGCCGCAAATAGGGCGCTGCGCTGAGGTGATCGGCGTGCGCGTGGGTTTCCAGAATCCGGACTATGACCAAACCGGCATCCTGGGCGAACGCAAGCACCTGATCAGCCGAGCGGGTGGCCACCTTGCCATTGCGATGCGCATAGTCCAGAACGGGATCGATCACGGCCGCCTGACGGGTGGCCGGATCGGAGACCAGATAGGTCACTGTGCCGGAAGCGTCATCGAAGAACGCCTGAATGTCGATCGGCGAAGTCATGGCGTTTCCTTTCTTTAAATTAGGTTGATCTATTAATTAGTAAATGCTAATTTACGATATTCTAAATTAAAACCTCTTGAACCCGATCCAGACTCAATTCCGACTCGATCATCAGGGAATTCGAGAACCTTCAGATTACAGATCTCCTCCCACCACTCGCTATTTTTATCAACGTCATATGGTATCGGATGACCAGAGCAAGTTGTTTCGCAAGGAAGGCGCGGCCAAGGCGGCGGCCATGTTGCGCACCGTCGGCAACGAACACCGGCTGCTGGTGCTGTGCCTGCTGATCGAACATCAGGAAATGACGGTGGGAGCGCTGCTGGAACACGTCGATCTCAGTCAGTCCGCCCTGTCGCAACATCTGGCAAAGATGCGCGACGAAGGACTGGTCACTTTTCGGCGCGAATCTCAAACATTGCACTATCGCATCGCCAATCCTGATGTGGCCACGCTCATCACCGCTCTCAAAGCCATCTTCTGCCCATGACACTTGCAAGAGAAACCATCATGAATCTGGAATCCATACAGCCCCGCGCGGCACAAGCGCTGCTGGCGGACGGTGCGATACTCATCGATATCCGCACCGCCGACGAATACGCCCGCGAACACATCGCTGACGCCCGCCACCTGCCGCTGCAACAGCTGCAGAATGGCGCCATGCCGCCGAAAGACGCAACGGCCCTCATCTTCCATTGCCGCTCGGGCGCCCGCACCCGGGCCAATGCCGACCTGCTGGCGCGCAGCACCCAGTGCCCCGCCTACATGCTGGAAGGCGGGCTGGACGCATGGAAGAAAACCGGGCTGCCGGTGCGGGCCGACGCATCACAACCGCTGGAGCTCCAGCGCCAGGTTCAAATCGCGGCGGGCTCGCTCGTCCTGCTTGGCGCGGTGCTGGGAGCGGCGATCTCACCGTGGTTCCACCTACTTTCAGCGTTCGTGGGACTGGGGCTGGTGTTCGCCGGCGTATCCGGCTTTTGCGGCATGGCACGCCTGTTGATGAGGATGCCATGGAATCGTCGAATGCATTCGGCGTAGCCGGCGCTCCCACGACATCCAGCCAGGCCACCCCGGCGACCACGCTTGGTTCGTATGCAGCACGCATCGGACCTCAGCACGCCGGCTCAATCCGTCCCTGAAATTGGCTGACTCATGCACGCGGCCACAGCGGCCAGCATGGGGTTATTTTGTCTTGGCGGAAGGCGAACCAGGGTTCGGCCCCAACAGCTCTGCGAGCGCGGCCGGCTGCGGCAGGCCGTTGATTTTTTCCAGCAAACCGTCGCTGCGCATCGCGACGATACCCGGTGTGCCGCGAAACCCCATATTCATCATCAGTTCCTGGTTCTCATCCAGGATGGTCTGAATGGCGGGCGGCACCGATTCCGCCGGTTTGATGCCGCCCTCGGAAAATGTCATTTCGTTTTTTGTGAGCTCGGCGGAGCGGTCTTTGGCGCCAAGAATGGTCGCGGCCTTCGTGGCGCTGTCAGGGCGAATCACCGCGACGACCAGGTGGCGCAGTTGCACGGCGCCGGATTTCACCCAGGGGCGGGAGGCTTCCCAGAACTTGTGGCAGTACGGACAATTGGGGTCGCTGAACGTGTAAATGATGCGCGGCGCGTCTTTCTTGCCATCCTGCACCCAGGTTGCTTTTTCCAGCGCCGACCAGGCGCGCTTGGCCATCGGCTTGGCAACCAAGTCTTGCAGACGGCCTTCGTCGAGCGCCTTGCCATCTGGCCCCACACGCGTGCCTATGATGGCGCTGCCGTCTTGGGTGACGTAGATCGCCAGCGGACGATCTCCGGCGGCACCGGCAAACGCGCGCAAACCGTCGCCCACATTGAACTCACCCATGACATCCAGCCCTTGCGACTGAAGCGCCTTGACGGACGGGGGGAGTGCCGTTTCAGCCGCGTAACCCGTCATCGACAAGAACAGGGCCAACGCCCCGAGGAACAAACGATATAGACTGGGACGTGACAACATGATGATTCCTGAGCTTGGAGTCCCCGGAACAAATCACCTTGTTCCGGGGACTCCTTGAAAAGATAGCGGTGAACCCCCCGCGATACCTCTTTATAGTGCTTTTCAGGCCGGCATGGTGGCCTCACCCATCACGCCAGCGCCGCTGGCAACGGACGTCGGCGATTCATCAGGATGGATGATTCGGCCTGGAACCCGACGCTGTGAATTTCTTCAGGAAGGCATGACGCGGTCGCCGCGCCCCCTCATCCTTTCGCGATACGGCCCTGGCGCACAATGGTGCAAGACGGCCTATGACCGAACCAATAGGCCAGCTCGGCAGCGTCCTCCACCCGCCAGAGCACGAAATTCGCCGGGCGCCCTACGGCAAGCGCGCCGTGCGTCTCCTGCAACCCGAGTGCGCGCGCCGCATGCGTGGTGATGCCGGCCAGAGCCTCCGGCACCGTCAGTCTAAACAGTGTGCAGGCCATATTGGCCATCAACAGCAGGCTCAGCGCCGGGGACGTGCCGGGATTGTGGTCGGTGGCGACCGCCATCGGCACCCCTGCGGCGCGCAATGCCGCCACTGGTGGTAGATGCGTGTCGCGCAAGGTGTAATACGCTCCCGGAAGCAACACAGCCACCGTACCCGCGTCCCGCATGGCGGCAACACCATCCTTCGACAGATGTTCGAGATGGTCGCAAGACAACGCGCCGTGGCGCGCCGCCAGCACCGCGCCGCCCATGTCAGAGATCTGTTCCGCGTGCAGCTTGACCGGCAGGCCAAGCGCCTTCGCCGCCCGGAACACACGTTCTGTTTCGTCCAGGGAGAACGCGATGCGCTCGCAGAAAACGTCGACCGCATCGACCAGGCCTTCCTCAGCCAAAGCGGGAAGCATTTCCTCGCAGACCAGCGCGATGTAATCGGCGCTACGCCCTGCGAATTCCGGCGGCAGCGCGTGCGCGCCAAGAAACGTCGTGCGCACTGTGACTCCGTACGCGGCAGCGAGTCGGCGCGCCACACGCAACTGCTTGCGTTCGTGTTCGAGCGCCAGCCCGTAGCCCGACTTGATCTCGATGGCGCACACCCCTTCGTCCAGCAGTTGCTCCAATCGTCCAGCGGCTTGCGCATACAGCACGTCCTCATCCGCGTCACGCGTGGCGCGGACGGTCGAGACAATGCCCCCCCCGGTGCGGGCAATGGCCTCGTAGTCGGCGCCGGCCAGCCGCATCGCGAACTCGTCGGCGCGCTGGCCACCATAGACCAGATGGGTGTGGCAATCGACGAGGCCCGGCATGGCCAGCGCGCCGCCGCCGTCATGGCGTGGCAGCGTCTGATACGTGGTGGGCAGCGAGGAGTGGGATCCCAACCAGGCGATATGCCCGGCTTGAACCACCATTGTGCCGCTGGCGGCTTCTGGCACTGCCGGCGCTTTCCCCCCTACCCTAGCCTCATTTCCTTCTTGTGCTTCCGGCGCCCACAGGCGAACGTTCATCCAGACACCGTCGGCGCTCGGGAGACTTTCAAATGGCGGCGTCATGAAGGCTCCTTCCGGATCGCGCCGTCCCCTGAAGTCTTCCTTTTGGCGCTATCCCCAGCCGCCTTCTCGCTCATGCGGTTCACTGCCTGTTTCTCACTCGTGCGGCCCATTGTCTTTTCCTCGCTCACTCGCTTCGTTGCCTCCGACGATTTTCCTCAACTTCGGAGAAGCTCACGGCAATGATCTTCGCCCTTGATTCAGTGGGAACAAGCCGCCAGGCAAGCGGCTCCCGCGCCCACCACAGCCCCGACCCGACACCGAGCGCTTCACCGTTGGCCCGCCACGCTCCCGCCGCGACCATGAGCAGACCGTGCGCGGAAGCGTCGAGTTCGCGAACGTCATCGATCACGCGCACCAGCGCGCGACAGCGGCCACGCCGGGCCATGACATTGAAGTCGCTCGATACGCCGCCCAGCATGTCAGACTGCACAGCCACGTCGCCGGAGAACGCGAACGGCACCAGCGGCACGGCCAGCCGATGATCGAACCCACCATCGCCCGCGCGTAGCCGCATCCCGTCACCTGACAACAGCAGAATGTGCCGGTCCACGCCCGGGAACGCGGAGAAAGGCCCGCTCGTGGCGATGTCCGCCACGCTTACACGCCATTCGAAATCGTCGAAACCCGCCCCTGGAGGCCAGCAAGCCACCTGCCTGGTGGTGCCGCCGCCGTTCTTCCAGGGAACGGCGGGTAACTCATCCGCTCGAAATCTATGCACTGACATGTTCTCGTTATCCCGGGCGGATCAACCGATCATCGGCAGGTTCAGGCCGTGCTGGCGCGCGGTCGCCACGGCGGATTCGTAGCCGGCATCGGCATGGCGCATGACGCCGGTGGCCGGGTCGTTGAACAGCACGCGTTCGATGCGTTTCGCCGCGGCATCCGTGCCATCACACACGATCACGACACCCGCGTGCTGTGAATAGCCCATGCCGACGCCGCCCCCATGATGCAGACTGACCCAGGTGGCACCCCCAGCCGTATTCAGCAGTGCGTTGAGCAGCGGCCAGTCGGACACCGCGTCGGTGCCATCCCTCATGCTTTCCGTTTCTCGGTTGGGGCTGGCAACCGACCCCGTGTCGAGATGGTCGCGTCCGATGACAATGGGCGCCTTCAATTCCCCAGTCCGCACCATGTCGTTGAAGGCCAGGCCCGCCTTGTGGCGCTCGCCCAGGCCCAGCCAGCAAATGCGGGCGGGCAGACCCTGGAACGCGATGCGCTCACGCGCCATGTCCAGCCAGCGATGCGTATGCGTGTTGTCGGGAAACAGTTCCTTGATCTTCGCGTCGGTCTTGTAGATATCCTCGGGGTCGCCCGACAGCGCCACCCACCGGAAAGGCCCCTTCCCTTCGCAGAACAAGGGACGGATGTACGCGGGAACGAACCCCGGGAAATCGAACGCGTTGTCGACGCCTTCGTCGAACGCCACCTGCCGGATGTTGTTGCCATAATCGACCACCGGCACACCCATCTTCTGAAAGTCCAGCATGGCACGAACATGCTTCGCGCATGAAGCCGCGGCCTCGGCCTTCAGGTGCGGCTGCTGGGCGGCATCGCGCTGCGCGTCACGCCATTGCTCAACGCTCCAGCCGATGGGCAGGTACCCGTTGATCAGGTCATGCGCCGAAGTCTGGTCGGTCACCAGATCGGGGCGGATACCACCCGCCTGGGCACGCTTAACGAGCTCCGGCAGGGTCTCCGCCGCGTTGCCCAGCAAGGCGATAGACACCGCCTCCCCCCGTTCAGTGTGATGCTTGACCAGTGCCAGCGCGTCATCGATATCGCGGGCCTGCTTGTCAACGTAGTGCGTACGCAGGCGGAAGTCGATGCTCGACTGCTGGCATTCTATGTTGAGCGAAGCCGCGCCGGCCAGCGTGGCGGCGAGTGGCTGCGCACCGCCCATGCCACCTAGGCCGGCGGTGAGAATCCAGCGCCCCGCCCAGTCGCCGCCATAGTGCTGACGGCCCGCTTCGACGAATGTCTCGAACGTCCCCTGGACGATGCCCTGGCTGCCGATGTAGATCCAGCTTCCGGCGGTCATCTGGCCATACATGAACAAGCCCTTGCGGTCGAGCTCGTTGAAATGTTCCCAAGTGGCCCAGCGCGGGACGAGGTTCGAATTGGCGATCAGCACCCGTGGCGCATCCGGGTGCGTGCGGAACACACCGACCGGTTTGCCCGACTGCACCAGCAGCGTTTCGTCATCTTCGAGCGTCTTGAGCGTGGCGAGTATCTGGTCGAAACAGGCCCAGTCACGCGCGGCGCGCCCAATGCCGCCATAAACCACCAAGTCTTGCGGCCGTTCCGCCACATCCGGGTCGAGGTTGTTCTGGATCATGCGGAATGGCGCCTCGGTCAGCCAGCTTTTGCAGTTGAGCTGACTGCCACGCGGCGCGTGGATCACGCGTGTCGGATCATGGCGCGGATCGGCGCCGGTGGCGAGAGAGACGTGGATATCGGGTGCGTTCATGATAGTGTCCTGTCAACAAGTTTCATACTGGCTCGAAGACGGTGATTCAAGCCAGTCATGCGTCATACCCACTAGGGAGACGTCAGCGTTCATCCGTGGCTCGGCAGAATGGCGGTGAGCGGCGCCGGCCATTCCCGACCATCGTGCCCCAGCGCCCACCGGCGCATGGTCTCGACATCGGGCGCCATGAACCGGTCCTCTTCAATGAAGGCGACGTGCGCGCGGATCGTGGCGAACTCTGTCTCGAGCAGCGGCGAGGAAAGGGGCCCACGCCGCAGCTCGATACCCTGGCATGCCGCCATGGCCTCGATGCCCGTCACCACCGCTGTGTTGTTCACCATGTCGGCCAGGCGCCGCGCGGCGAAGGTGGCCATCGAGACGTGGTCTTCCTGGTTGGCCGACGTGGGCAGACTGTCCACGCTGGCCGGATGGGCGAGTGATTTGTTCTCTGACGCCAGCGCGGCCGCCGTGACCTGCGTGATCATGAAACCGGAGTTCACGCCACCATCGCGCACCAGGAACGGTGGCAGGCCGGACAGGTTGGTATCCAGCAGCAACGCCAATCGGCGCTCGGAAATCGCACCGATTTCGCTCACGGCCAAAGCCAGGATGTCGGCGGCAAACGCTACCGGCTCGGCATGGAAGTTGCCGCCAGAGATCACGTCGCCGTTTTCACTGAACACGAGTGGGTTGTCGGACGCCGCATTGGCCTCGATGGTCAGCACGCGCGCCGCGTGCGCCAGGTTGTCGAGCACCGCGCCCATCACTTGCGGCACGCAGCGGATCGAGTACGGGTCCTGCACATGACCGCAATGCGCGTGCGACGGCACGATCTGGCTGCCATCCAGCAATGTGCGCAGCGCACCGGCCACCGCGATCTGGCCCAACTGGCCACGCGCTGCATGGATGCGCGCGTCCAGCGGCTTGACTGATGCTTGAACCGCCTCCAGCGACAGCGCGCCCGCCATCAGACCGGCCGCGAACACCTGCTCCACGCCAAACAGGCCCGCCAGCGCCAATGCGGTCGACACCTGCGTGCCATTGAGCAACGCCAACCCTTCCTTGGGGCCAAGCACGAAGGGCTCAAGCCCCACACGCGCCAGCGCGGCCCGGCCGTCTATCGTGTCGCCTTCTGGCGTGGCCACTTCGCCTTCGCCTATCAGCACGCAGGCCAGATGCGCCAGCGGCGCCAAGTCACCCGACGCGCCAACGGACCCCTTGCTCGGAATGCGCGGCAGCAGCCCGGCATTGAAAAGAGCCAGCAACGCATCGATGATTTCGCTCCTCGCCCCCGAGTGACCACGCGCCAGACTCACCGCCTTGGTGGCCAGAACAAGCCGAACCACGCCATCGGGCAACGGCTCGCCGGTCCCCACGCTGTGCGACAGCACCAGCTTGCGCTGTAGTTCGGCGAGGCGTTCGGGGGGGATGATGGTTTGCGCCAGCTTCCCGAAGCCGGTATTGATACCGTAGACCACTTCACCTTTATCGACGATGTCGCGCACGGTTGCCTGCGCGGCCAAAATGCCCGCGCGTGCTGAATCGTCGAGATCGAGCCGCACTTGCCCGCCGTGGATGCGACGCAGTGTCGCCAATTCAACGGCGCCCGGCATCAATGTCAACGTATCGACGAGGGTGCCGGCAAAATCGTACCTATCGTTCATTGCTCTTTCATCCTCTAGCTATCTAATCTTGTATATACAGGAATCCGCCAAAAAACGACGATGATCGCTTTCCTGAGTGGCGACCGTCAACCGGGATGCGGATTGCCGTCGGCGCGAAACCGGCTGCCCAAGCGGTAGCGCGACGCCGGGTGCAGACAGCGTACCCAGGTAACCGCCGTGCCGCGCGTCCAGGTGCGGCGCGTCAACAACAGACAAGGAGCTGTGGCATCCATTGCCAGCCGGGCGGCCTGGCCCGCCGAAGGCAGCACCGCATCGACCACGTGTTCGACTTCGTCGAACGGGACGTTGCGCAACAGGTACTCGCCCGGCGGCATGGTGGCCAGATCATGGTCGAGGAAGCCGGGCACGACCTGGGGGTTGACGTAACGGTCTTCCAGTTGCACCGGGGTGCCATTCTCGAAATGCAGGCAGACCGAGTGAAACACCGACGCCCCCGCACGCAGATCGAGCCAGGCGGCGACGTCTGGTGCGGCCGACGCGCGCTCGACCGCCAGCAATTCAAAGCGGTAGTCGTGCCCCCGACTGCGAATCTCGTGCTCGATACTGACGATCTTGAGCAGCGTTGACTGTGGCTTGCTTTCGGCCACGAAACTGCCCACGCCCGCGACCCGCACAACGCGGCCCTGGCCCGCCAGTTCGCGCAGCGCGCGGTTGACCGTCATGCGGGAAATGCCAAATTGGGCGACCAGCTCGTGCTCGGACGGCAGCCTGTGGCCGGCGGGCCATGAGCCGTCCTGGATTTTGCGCGAGATGAATTCCTTGATTTGCTCGTACAGCGCCAAGGCTGGCGCACCGGATGCCCTGGAGGAGCCGGGCGAGACAGCCGTGTTGAGCGAAAGCGAGGATGTTTTCATGGCTTGGCCTGATGAATGTTTCGGAACCCAATTAATGCCCAGAGATAGCCAGCACACGAAGCCATTCGTTAAGTACGCTTGTTATTCTGACCGTAATATCTATACCTGTATATACTTATTTTCCCTAAGACCCGCGGAACCCAGGCAAAATGGGCACAAGCCTATACTCGGGATAGCCAAACAACCGAGCGAAACGTCAAATGACAATGCCAGCGACGCCCAGACGGTCGTTTCAGTGGGGCCGGCCATGAGTCAGCCGCCTGAAGTCCAGAGCGAAACGCGCCCAGGCCGCACACGCGGCAAGACCGCCGAGGAGCAAGCTGAAAACGCAAGCACCACCCGGAAACTGACAACCATGCTCGCGGTGCTCGGAGTGGTCTACGGCGACCTGGGCACCAGCGCCATCTACTCGTTGCAGGCGGTATTCAATACCCACACGGGAAGCGGCGGGTTGCTCGCCCCCAACGCCCCGAATGTGCTGGGCATTCTGTCGCTCGTGTTCTGGACGTTGATCGTCGTGGTGTCATTGAAGTACATGACTTTCATATTGCAAGCCGACAACCGTGGCGAGGGCGGCACATTCGCACTGATCGCGCTGTTGCGCCCCTGGCGCAACATCAATCGTTTCACACGGCACGCATTGGTGCTCATCGGCCTCACCGGGGCGGCGATGCTGTACGCCGGGGTCATGATCACCCCCGCCATCTCCATCTTGAGCGCGGTGGAAGGCCTGGAGGTCGCATCCACTGACCTGGCTGATTACATCATTCCCGTCACCCTGGTGATCCTGGTGCTGCTGTTCGCCGTGCAGCGTTTCGGAACCGCCCGGATCGGCGCCGCGTTTGGACCAATCATGGCCCTGTGGTTCGTGGCCATCGCCGCGCTGGGCGTCTACGGGATCCTGAAGGAACCCCAGGTGCTGGGCGCGATCGATCCGCGGTATGCGGCCCGTTTTTTTCGCGACAGCGGCATCACCGGCTTCCTGGTGCTGTTCGCCGTGTTTCTGGTGACCACCGGAGCCGAAGCGTTGTATGCCGATATCGGCCATTTCGGTCGCACGCCAGTCCGAAAAGTGTGGTTTTTTTTCGTGCTGCCAGCATTGCTGCTCAATTATTTCGGACAGGCCGCCATGCTGTTGCACGACCCCAAGGCCGCCTCACAACCTTTCTACCATCTTATTCCGACCGCTCTGCTCTACCCGATCGTGGTGCTGGCCACCCTGGCGACCATCATCGCCTCGCAGGCTGCGATCACCGGGGCTTTTTCCATGACCCGCCAGGCCGCTCGGCTCGGCATGATGCCACGCTCGCAAATCGTCCAGACTTCCAGCGAAGTATCCGGGCAAATCTATGTGCCGGTGATGAACTGGATCCTGATGGCGGCGGCGATCATCCTGGTGGTGTTGTTCAAGAGCTCGGACCAATTGGCCAGCACCTACGGCATCAGTGTCAGCTCCGCAATGGTCGTCACCACCATTCTTGCCTTTTTTGTGGCGCGCGAGCGAGGACACTGGTCGTTGGGGGCCGCGCTGCTGTTCCTGGTTGGATTCCTGGTCGTGGATCTCGCGTACTTCGGTTCCAATCTGCTGCGGATTCCACACGGCGGTTGGTTCCCGGTAATAGTCGGCGCACTGTTCTTCACAGTCATGTCCACCTGGCGCCGTGGTAGCGAACTGCTGGCTCGTCAATCGGGCAAGGACGCCAAACCAATCGACGAACTGATACGTGATCTCGAGAACGGAGAGGTGGCACGCGTGCCGGGCACCGCGGTCTTCCTGACACTCTGGCTCAAGGACACGCCGCCTTCACTCCATCACCATATCGAACGCAATCATGCCTTGCAAGAACAGGTGGTCTTGCTTACTGTTCTGACCGAAGATGTGCCACACACCACGCGAGAGGAGCGCGTGGAATACGAGAACCTTGGGAATGGCTTCCATCGTGTCGTCCTGCACTATGGCTACATGCAGGGTGTCAATGTGCCTTCCGAACTCACCACATGTGAAGAAAAAGGCCTGACAATCGAACTCGACAGCGTGACGTACTACGTGGAACACCAATCACCCATCAGTGGCAGCGGCCGGCACGACGGCATGATTGCCTGGCGCGATCACCTGCTGGGTTTCCTGATGCGCAATTCCACAGACGCCAGTACCGGCTACCAGATCCCCAGCGACAAGATCGTGGACATGGGGCTACGCGTGCGAATTTGATTCAGGTTGTCATGCCTCAAGCCACAGTTGTCATGCGTCGTGCGATAGCCACTTCTTTCGGGCCATTCCGCGCGGTTGCCACCCTCGCGGTGGCCGCTCATCGGAGCACAATACAGTGGCTGAATCGACAAGCCTCAAGACGGCGGGCAAAAAAGTCGTGTCACAATGAAACCACGTTTTGAGTGACAACCTGCGCCATGGCCCGCGAGCGCCGACATCGCAGGCGCCACGTGGTTTTTCGGTCCGCCGCGACGGCTGAATATCGTCAGCCTTTCCCTGACAGATCCCAACCCGTTTCGACAATATAGTTACAAGCCGTAGTACCGACGGCCGCAAGGGCCATGATACCGTTGATTCAACCAGCCACGAGAGTGCAGGGGCGGTACAACGGGTACCGCGCATGAAGACGACGAACCCCAAGCAGATGGCCAGTCGCGCAATCGGTTATTGCGGTGTCGCTTGGTCTTAATGTCCGTGGCAGCATGCAAAAAAAGCCGCACGACACCCATCGACGCAAGCGCAGAGTGAAAAAGACCGCGCCGGCCAACTCGCCCGCTCAGTCAAGGGTGTCACGGCCATGCATAACAATTTGATCGTCAAGCCTTGAATGAGTTGTGGCAACTTGAATACGTCGTGACAACTCGAGTTCGCCACGACAACTTGAGTGCGTCGCGACGGCTTCAAATAGGAGAATCAGATGAATAGCCAATACTTGAAGCACCATGCCAGGAAAATCCATATCGACGAACGCCACCCCGTGGATACCTGGATTACCGAAATCACCCGTCGCTTCAGAGCGTCGGGCATCACGTTGCCGACTCGCCTTTGCTGTGAAAGCGACCAGGCGTTTCTAAGCCGAGTCGCTCGCCGATTCCCTGAAACCGCGGTGGGCTACCCCGGTCTGCCTGAGCTCTGACAAGGAGAATGTATGCTGCACTATGCCGTCGTCTTTCTGGTTATCGCTCTGATCGCCGGGTTCTTTGGCTTTTTTGGCATCGCGGGCGCCGCTGCGGGAATAGCCAAGATTCTGTTCGCCATTTTCATCATTCTATTTGTCATATCGCTGGTATTCGGGCGCAGACCTCCCTGAATCATGTCGTCACCTCCGACGGTCAAAGGGCCATGGCGGTCAAAGGGCCATGGCCCCAAAACGGCCGCTGTTGAAATCCGCGAAGGCCTGGTTGATTTCCGCCGCGCTGTTCATCACAAACGGCCCGTAGCCCACAATAGGCTCGTCGATCGGCTCGCCACTCAGCAGCAACAAGACAGCATTGCTGTTCGCCTCCAGCAACACCTCCCCGTCGTCGCGATCGAACACGACCATCTGGGCATCGCGGGCAATCTGCGAACCATTGACCTGCACGGTTCCATGCAGCACCACGATCACCAGCGTATGACCTGGCACAGCGCGCAGACGCGCCTCGCGCCCCTGATCCAACCGAACATCCCAGACGTTCATCGGGGTGTGCGTGTGTGCCGGCCCACGATGGCCCTCATAGTCCCCTGCGATGACACGCACCTTGCCGGCCCCATCCGGCAAGGTGACAGCGGGAATGTCCCCGTCCAGGAGAGTCTGGTATCCCGGCCCGGACATTTTGTCGCGAGCCGGTAGATTCACCCACAACTGCACCATTTCCAACGTGCCACCGGTACGTGTGAACTCACGGGAATGAAACTCCTCGTGCAGAATGCCCGACGCGGCCGTCATCCACTGGACATCTCCCGGACCGATCTTGCCGCCCGCCCCCGTGGAATCGCGATGCTCGACCTCGCCTTTGTAGACGATGGTCACGGTTTCAAATCCGCGATGCGGGTGCTGGCCAACGCCCCGCGGCTGGCTGGCTGGCGAGAAATCGGCCGGCCCGGCATAGTCCAGCAGCAGGAACGGACTCAAGTGTTTGCCATGGCTGTTGTAGTCGAACAGCGAGCGGACTGGAAAACCGTCACCAACCCAATGACCTTTGGGGGCACTGTAGACGCCAAGAATCTTCTTCACTTGAGGTGTTCTCCGTAAGAACGCAAAGCGGGTGTTTTGCTTAAGACCTAGTGAAGAGGATGTTAAATCCGATACGACAACGCGAATAGATGGCTGGTTTTATACTTTTCGTTCTATTTATGGAACGATGGCCGGGTGAGAAGCCCGCGCGGGTTGAACCACGCGGGCCTCTCACGAACGCCGCGTCAGTGGAGTGATGCAAGCTTGACGTGCGTGTCGCCCAGTGCCTGCGCCACGTCGTGCATCGCCTGATTCAGTATCTTGTGCGTGTTTTTGTCCGCACCGTGGCCATACTTCACGTCGATGTCGACCATGACTTGGTTATGCAGCTTGTGCGAGATGGCCTTGTCGAACAGATAGCCGGCCCAGAATGTTCCATCGGGAGCGGTTCCGGCCTGCACCAGCGCGCGGGCCAGTTTCACGCCCTTGAGGTCGGCAGGGGCTTCCGGCAGCTTCACGCCGGCTTCGGTGGCACGCTTCAAGCCGTCTTTGATGGCAAAAGTCATGCCATTCAGGAAGCCATCCACGTCTTTCTTGCCGTATTGCTTGGTCAGCTTGGCGACTTCAGCGTTCACGGTTTTCTCGCCCAGCATGGAAACCAGGGCATGTGCGAACGTGAAGTGCTCGGCCCCCCCGCCAGCCTTGACTAGTGCAGCGGTGGCCGCCAGGGCGGGCTCGCCATTGTAGACCGGGCCGCCGAACCAGTTCATGGCCATGGCATGCGCTGGAGCGGGTGCCGTGCCGGTGGCGGCCGACGCGGCTGTGGCGCCGCCAAACAGCAAACCGAGGGCGGCGGCCAGCGCTACCGGAGTATGGGTGAGTTTCTTCGAGACCTTCATGATGAATTCCTTCAAGGTAAAGAATATGGCTCCGGAGCTAGAGAAGGCTCTGGGGCAACGACAGCAAGTGGATGGGAACCCCCTTCCCACATGAGTACACAGTGAATCCGAACTGCTTGGGCGTCTTGATCGTATCCATGGCGCTGGGCCTGATCAGGTCGGTGAACCTGAATTGGCCATTAGTAGTTGTTTGTATAGCTACTATATACCGATCAATGAAACTGTCAAGATCCATGTGCCACTGTTGGGGCCGTCATCCGCAGCGGTGCCTGCAACGCCGGATGTGTTGAATGCGCGGCAACAATATTTCTCGGCCGAACAGAACCTGGACACGGCACGCTATCGGTGCCTGCTGTCCCGGCTGAATCTCGCGGGATTGGTGGGAACGCTCAAGGACCAGGACGAGCAGGTTGTCGACGGCTATCCATCGGACCAACCACGGCGTTAGTCATGCCGTATTTCCTGATTTCGTGAAAAAGAAACCAGCTTGAGCCACGGGCCCGCGTGGAAGACGCTCATCAGCAAGTACATCAGGCCCATCCCCGTCCATGCGGACACAGGCATGGCCGGACAAGGCGCGTTTGGCATACCGCCACCGAAACCCCCTCCCAGGAGCGCCATGGCGACAAACGTCGGCGAGGCTGCGAGATGCAGCCAGCGAACCGCGCCGGCAACCACCGCACTGCGATTCCTCCGACCCATTGCTCTGACCGGGGTCGACTCACAGCGCGGTTCCGTCATG
>DASTNK010000126.1:0-60208 GCA_035720945.1 Burkholderiaceae bacterium | reverse complement strand
ACGGGGAAGATGGGGGCGACCAGCAGTGTCGTTGCGGTCTTGCCGGCTTCGCGAGTGGCACGTGCGATGGCGTCAAAGGTGCGGTTGGCATCACGCGGAAACCCCTGCACGCCGATCAGCGCGCGAATGGGCCCAGGTGGTCCGGGTGGGGCCGAGATGAAGTAGGGCAGTGTTTTGCTCCCGCTCAGTTGGATCGTGGCAACGGGAGGGTTGGCGGCGCACGCTGGCGCGCACGGCCCGATCAGAAAAGCCGCCAGCAATCGGATGGTTGATTTCGGCATGTGAATATCCTGGCCAACCGCTTGCTGAGCGATCAGCGAAAAAAGCGCCGTTGACCGAGCGGAACGGTGTGCGTGTGTAACCGCCGTGCGAACCAAAATCCGCCTCCCACCACCAACGGCCTATGGTCGCACAATAATAAAAGGCCCAATATAACCATCGGTGGGATCACAGTCGTTCAGAAATTGGGAAAAGGTTGTGCAAACCCACCAATGATTCTGGTTGAAAGCGGGGGCATCGGATCAACGCAAACCCGATTCGAATCGAATCGACTGTTGCGTCAGGCAATGTGTGAGCAAATCAACTTGAAGCACCCGTCGACGTGGTGGGCTGATCTCATTGCCAAGCCCGGATTATGGCTCTCCTTGACATGGCTTGGCATTGGAGGAGGGTGAAAACATGAAATCAGGAACCGCTGTTCTGAGCATTCTAGTATGGGGAATGTCGATGACGTACGCTCAAGCCAGTGCGTACAACGCCCCGATGCATTCTTCTTCTTCTTCTTCGGGTAATTCGACCAGCACGGGCGTCACAGTTGCTACAAGCCAGGACCTGAAATTCTCCGGTGACACTTGTCCCTTCTATCCGGCCTCATATCCGAAGGGGACGACTTACAAAGTCGTTACCAAGATTGAGGAAAGTGGCGGGCGCGAATACACGGAAGAAAACGACTCGGAAGTCTTGGGGCCAACCACATTCCGCGGCCAAAAGGCGATCGCTATACGAGAGAATATTGAGCTTGCATACCCCTCGCATAAGAACGTATCGATCATCGATCACTTTTATGGGGTTGGTGCGCAATTCGTCTATCTCTATGGTGCGCGCGTGCGCTCGGGGGGAGAGACGTATAACGATCCACCGATATCCCTTCCGCGCTGTTTTGTTATGAATACGCCGTATACCGAAACAGATACCATGCACACCCTTGCCACTGATGGTGTCGAGGACCGTGTCACGTCGCAAACCACACGAGTATTGCTGGGGATCGAGTCGGTAACAGTTCCAGCCGGAACTTTTCAGGCTTACAAAGTAGGATCCGAAACCTCCTTGGGTTCAAACGGGATGAAAACCGGAAGGACGTACTCTTGGGTTGTGGCGTCGGGAAGGTTTGCGGGTTTTGTAATAAAAAACACGTTTGTGAGACCCGCATCCGCGCAGGGTTCATCCACTGCGTTCCATATGACGAGAACCGCCTTATCCGTGCAACTGAATGGAAAATAGCCAATAACCACATCGAGCAGAGCTTCTGAAATTCCAGGAGTTTCTCTGTGGGTCGGGTGGATCATGGGTGCGGTCGGTTTGCGGACACCCGCACGCCTCACGCACGACCCCAACGCATCAACGGTGGGTGCTCGCCGACGTCTGAGTGGGCGGGCTATATTTTTCGATTGCAAGGGTCAATTGCTTCTTTATTTCAGAGCGGTCCAATGCCGCGAGGCGGTAATCCCCAAGCCCTTGCGCCAAGCCATTGACCTCCCCCGAGTTGGTTGATAAAAGAGCATAAATATAGGAATCTGCTGGGTGATATGTTCCGTTTCCCATCGCCGCCACGTTAGTGCCCATGACGTCGTCAGCATTGGGATAGCAAGGTTGGCGGAGGGACGCTTTGACGAGCGATTGTCCTTTAAAGTTCCAGCAGAGGTATTGAGACATATAGCTTGGGGTACGGGACGAAGAGGGCCCGTATTGGTGGACGAGTTTTGTCACGACGGGTGCCACCAGCGGCCGCTTCTGCCTTCTATCGGTGATGTAGTTGCTGTTTTCATATACAGCTTCGCTTACGCTCCCCGTTGCAGGGCTGCTGAAGTAGATGATCACAGTTGCCCGGTTTGACCCTCCCGCCAGCCTGAAGTCGTAGCTGATTTGATTGATGGGAGCCCCTTGGGCCAACGCTGTTGCTCCCCACATTTTCACCTCATTGTCGAGAGGCTTGGTTTTAATTCCAGGCTTACCAAGATGAATCTTTGCGGCGAGGGCCTCGACCTGGGCGACTGTCATTCCCGTCCGAAACCCGAATATATTGAAATCGACCCCGGGGTATGTCGGCGGTGCGATCGGCTGAGCCGTTTGCGCCAGAGTACAGCGTATCAGCACTTCCTTGGGAGGGCCGGGGAAAGGTGTGGTGGTGCATTGCGCTGCAGCGTTGGTGCCGGTTGCCATGCCGGCCACGCCAGCTAGAACAAGCGCGACGATATCATGCTTGATCTTCATGATGCCCTCGTCCAGGTATTGGCACTTGGCGGTGTTCACACGGACACCTCCCGGTCATGACGCAGTACTGCGCATTCGGTGCGGGCGTGATCCACCCAATGAACATGCTGCGTCTTTCGTGGTGGTCTGTCCAGCCTTTTGAAGGATTAGGCCGATTGCGTGAGAGGAGTGTTTGATTGGATGATATATGGCGTTCGCGGCGCATCGTATCATTCAACCGAGATCGCTCGGTGGGATGTACTTTTAGCTGTTCCGTACATAACGGAGGGGGCCATGAAAGCAACACACGTCGGTCCGATCGGCCTTATCGCGTTGACAGCCCTGATGCCCAGCGCCAAAGCTGAGCAGCATCAAGTCTCGGTCACACTCGTGCAAACGGTCAAGCCCACCCCCCACGCCTACCCTGGCGTCACGGCTGACATCCTTGGCATCCGTATTGGCATGACAGTTGCACAGGCCGAGGCGATCGCCGCCAAGACATATCCGGGCAAGCCGAGAGAAATCAGAACTTTCCTCTCGGTTAACCATGATGGAATTTTCGCGAAGTCGCAGTCTTTCATCAGCCAGGTCGCGTTTCAAAATGGGACTCGCGATAGTGTCACCGTATATTTTAGCAACCCAACCACCGGCAACGTGGTCTACGGAATATATCGGGGCGCCATATTCGAGGGCGCGATGAAACAACCACTTATAACCGCCGTGATGTCTGATCTTATAAAAAAATACGGACCAGCCAGCAGTACCTTTGGCTACGAGCATTGGTGGCAATTTGGAGAACAGCCCCTTAATCCGTGTAATCTTCAGCTATGCCGTCGGCCGGGGAAGAACGTGGTTATGGGGATATATGCTCAACTAAATCCAGGCGCCGGAGACCACACCAAGGTCATGTTTTTAACCATGAGAATGAACGACTATCAACTCAGAAGTGAGTCAGCGGCTGTAGGAAATAGTCAATTAGTGACCGCAGCGGAAGCTGAGAAAGTGACACTAGCGAAGCAGGTTGTTCCAGCGCAGGCACCAACGGCATTGACCGGTATTTACGTCCCCATAGCGGACACAACACCGCTCGTGTCGGAACTGAAAGAGAACGCTGACAACATCCTCGATATCGCGGGCGCCGTCACCGGGCGGGCGCTTGTTCTCGAATGCATTGGCCATGTGGGCGCAACGACATCGGCCCGCGCCGGCTCCCCCATCCTATCGTTTTACGCCTTACCCAAGGATGTGTTTCAGAAATATGGCCTCGGCCCCGTCACGTATAACGGCAAGAAATATGATATGTCGATTCAGGCATACGGCAAGCCCCCCAGTACAACGAATGTCGACGTGAGGCTTGATCCCGTCGACGGGAAGGGAGGTTCTATTTCCTCGGATAACACGTTGGTCGGCGGCTCCGTTGCGATCGCCACTGCCGAGGGGGCCGAGGCATTTACCTTTGATCATGCCGTGCTTAAGCTTAAACGCTCCGGTGCGCACGGACCGAGCGTGCCGCCAAACGCAACCGTGACTGTGACCGGTAAGGCCTATTGCAACGGGTCGCATAAGGCGCCACTGCCTCAGGCGCTCAGGGACAAAGTGCCGGCCGGATCATTGCGTTTTGTGTCCGGCACCCAGGTGAATGTTCTGGCCCGTGAGGGGGAAGAGCCATTGACATATAAAATCAATGGGAACCATGTTCAACTTACCGGTCCGCACGGAAGTGTATCCATAGCGATAGATAGCCATGGATGCCTTGACGCTCCGGAGCATACGATACTCTGCAAGAAATGATTCATGACACGCGCCCAGCGTCCCAGGCCGCCGTCACCACCCAAAAAACCAGCGTGGCATAACCCGCGCATGTCGCCTCACTGCCTTCAAGGACTTGGCGCACCACCCTCGGGCACATCGTCCAGGAAGTCGGCCGATGGCACAAAAAACAGCGACCCCGTGACGGCGCGGCTGAAGTCCAGCAGCCGATCGTAGTTGCCCTGCGGGCGGCCGATGAACATGTTCTCCAGCATCTGTTCGATGCGGCGCGGCGTTCTGGCGTACCCTATGAAATAGGTGCCGAATTCGCCCTTGCCCACGTCGCCGAAAGGCATGTTGCCGCGCACGATGTCCAGCTCTTCGCCATCTTCTTCGATCACGGTCAGCGCGTTGTGCGCCCAGGTCGGTTTGACGTCGTCATCCAGCTCGATATTGGACTGTTTGCCCCGGCCAATGATTTTTTCCTGCATCTCGACCGGCAGCGCGTTCCAGCCGGCCAGGTCGTGCAGATATTTTTGCACGATCACGTAGCTGCCACCCGCGAAAGCGCTGTCTTCGTCACCAATGACGGTGGCGGCGGTCGCTTCCACGCCGGTCGGGTTCTCGGAGCCGTCCACGAATCCGATCAAATTTCGAGAGTCGAAATACTTGAATCCATGGGTCTCGTCCACCACGGTGGCGGCGTCCCCCAGCCGTGCCGTTATTTGTGTGGCAAGTTCGAAACAGAGGTCCATGCGGTTGGCGCGGATGTGCAGAAGAATATCGCCCGGTGTGGATACGGCATGATGCACGCCCTGGATTTCCTTGAAGGGATGCAGCGCTTTGGGCCGGGGCGAGCCGAACAGGCGATCCCAGGCATCGGCGCCAAAGCCCATGATGCAGGACAGGTTGCCATCAGGATCACGGAATCCGACCGATCGCCGCAGCCCCGTAAGATCCGCGCAAAATGCACGCGCGGCATCCAGGTGCCCGGGTTCGGAATTGATGGTCAGGACGAGGAACATCGCCGCTTGCGTCAGCGGCGAATCAATAGGTTGGTGCGTCGTCGAAGGCAAGTCTTTCTCCTGGAGGATCCAATGAACCCGCATGACCAGTTTACCCGCTGCCGATGGCGCTTCCCTATAGGCTGGCCTTCCGGCTGCTATGTATGTGCCTGTGCGGCCGGATGAGAGCCGAAAAAGCGGGCATACAGGATCAGGTAGACAAGCTGCAACACTGCTCCGATCAAGAATGGCAACGACAAGTACCCGGCATGAAACAGCACCCCGCCGATGGCGGGGCCAATCGCGCGCGGCAGTTGAAGGGAGATGTTCTGGAGGCTTGAGGCCAAGCCACGCCGCTCGACACGGGTAAGCCCGGCAGCAAGCGCCTGGCGTACGCCACCGGTCCCCCGGTTGACTGCTCCCCGGGCAATGTAAAGCAGCATGGCCAGCCAGAACCATGGCACCAGAGGCAGCGCAAACAGAAATAGCACGCCTAGGCCGCGCATCCAGATCACCGTGGCCATGATGCCGTGGCGGCGCGCGAGCGCGCCCGCCATGAAGGCGCCGGCGGCACTGATCAGGAACGCAATGGCAAGGCCAGGGCCGATTTCGAGCAGCCCGCGGTGGAACCGGATGGCAAACCAATAGGCAATCAAAGGACCGGTCAACCCGATCGCGAAGCCGTTTATGGTATTGGCCAGCATCAGTTTGGCAAGCAGGCGGTTTTCCGCCCGATGCGTGCGCAGCGATGCTTCATCACGATCGGCACGCACCACAATATTGGGCTCGCGTGCGGCCCATAGCAGCGCGAAACTCGCGAGAGCGCCTGCCAGCGGCAATAGGAACAATAGCCGATAGTCTTGCGTGCTCATTGCATGGCCGATCCACAAGGTTGGCAACGCGGCAAGGAGCGCACCGATTCCCATACCGATCAGACCGACAGCACTGTTGACGCTGAACACACTGCCGCGTCTCGACATCGGCAGTTCTATGGCCAGCCATGCCTGCTCGATTGGAGAGAAGGGTCCGGCCGACCCATTGCCGCCACGCCCGAATCCGCCGATTACGGCCGCGCCGATCAACAGCCATGGCGTCGTGGTGGTCAAGGCGACGATGGCTACGACTGCCTGCACCACGTCATACCCCAACAGGAACGTACGCCGATGGCCGCGGTCGCTCAACGGACCGGCGATTGCTGTGAGAACGATCGAGAACAACAGTGCGCTCATCAGCACTGCGCCGATTGCCGCAGCGGACCACCCCATCGCATCGAGGTAAAGCGTGAAGGCGGCCACCAGCGCCCCTTGCCCGACACTGCGCACCGCGCGCGCACCGATCAGCAGGCACACGTTGCGTGGCAGACGGGCTTTGGGGGCGGAATGTCGCATCTTTGTGGTTTGATCTTGTGGGGAAAGCCAAGAGCATATACCGGCGGCGGATGTCTAGGGGGTAGCGACCAAAAGCACAGAATGGCCAGTATGGCTTTCTTTCGTCACATCCGGCGTGCCAAGACGCCCTTTACTGCTTCGCGGTTGGTCCAAGGTTTTGATTTCTGGGTGGTGAATCCCGTGAATATGATCTACAACGGGATTGTGATCGGCGTGTGGGCGCTCACCCCCGCGACACGCAACGCAGGCCTGCGGCTTGCACCCGACCCTTCCTCGTTGTTCGCCGGTGTCAACTTTTTGGAAATTTTCGCTATGACCACAACAACTCTTTCGGCGCGGCACGCCGCATTTCGCAAACTCCACGAGACAGGGTGTTTCATTCTTCCCAATCCCTGGGATCCGGGTACGGCCCGTTGGCTCGAGCAGACGGGATTCAAAGCGTTGGCCAGCACAAGCGCGGGCTACGCTTTCTCGCGAGGCATCCCAGATCGTGAGATTCCGGTTGATGAGGTCGTGCGTCACTGCGGTGAGCTTGTGCGGGCGACGGGCCTTCCCGTCAACGCCGATTTTGAAGATGGATACTCCTCCACCATTGATGGGCTGAAAGTCAATGTGCGTGCGTGTGTTCAGGTGGGGGTGTCTGCATTGTCCATCGAAGACTCGATAGCAGGCAGCGAAGGCGCGCTTTATGATTTCGACGAGGCCGTGGCACGCATGCGCGCCGCACGCGAGGCGATTGACTCCGTGGACAAGAACGTCATGCTGGTGGGACGTGCGGAGTGTTATCTGGTTGGACGTCCCGATCTCGACGAGACCATAAAACGTCTAAAAGCGTATGCTGACGCAGGTGCGGACTGCCTCTACGCGCCGGGCCTGTCCAGGCGTGAAGAGATCAGCGCAGTCGTCGAGGCGGTGGCCCCGAAGCCGATCAACATCATGATGGGGCACGCGGCCAAACTCGGGTTCAAGACGCTTGCCGAGATCGGAGTGCGTCGTATCAGCACGGCAAGCACCCTTGCGCTGGCGGCCTGGAGCGGTTTCGTCAATGCGACCGATCGGCTTATGCGCGAAGAGATCGATGGGTTTGAAAATACGGTGGACTACTTACAACTTTGTGAGCGGTTCAAAATTTATCGGTGACGGTAGTCATCAGCGGGAGTAAGGAAAATGTCACAACGTCTCAATTATGTTCATGCTTCGCCCGATGGTTTCAAGGCGATGCGCAATTTGCAGCAGTATGTGGAAAATTCCGGGCTCGAGCACCCCCTGCTGGAACTCGTCAAGATGCGGGCATCTCAGATGAATGGCTGTGCGTACTGTCTGGACATGCACTCGAAGGACGCCCGGGCGGCGGGCGAAACGGAACAGCGCCTTTATGTTTTGAGTGCGTGGCGCGAGGCTCCGTTCTATAGCGAGCGTGAACGCGCGGCCCTCGCATGGACCGAGGCGCTGACAAAAATCTCAGACGGCCCCGTCGAGGATGCCCTCTACGAGCAAGTGCGCAAGCAGTTCAATGACAAGGAATTGACCGACTTATCATTCGCCATTATCGCCATTAACGGATGGAACCGGCTGGCCATTCCCTTCCGTTCCGAACCAGGGCATTATCAGCCGGGTGAACATGCGGCGTAGCCAATTCACTGTTGCCTCGACTCATTAGGTTGCGACCATGGGGATGGTCAGGCGCAACTCAGCAAGAACAACGCCGTCGCGCGACGAATTTTTGACTTATGAATAATGGCATTAAGGCGAATTTTGAGAAGCGGCGTAGAATTTGAAGCTGCTCGCCCGAACAGTTTGGCTTTAGCGGTTCGCGAGAACGCAAGCGCGTTGCAAGGGGCGAAAAAGCTGCACGATGTCACACTGAAATGTAGTTGCGTCTGACCGGTAGTTGTGTTTTGCTATGGCGGCAGGAGGTTGCCTCCCGTTCGCGGAAGTTGATGTCAATCAATACGTAGTACACGATCGCAAGTTGGAAGCGTGATCTGGCTGAGGGGTCCGGATCCGCAAACGCCCCGAGCATTCGCGTGGTTTCCCACCACGGTCGTGTACGGTATGAATTCAACTCCTCAGCAGTCCGGCGTGCTTGACGCCGCACCCAAGTTTCATTGGCAACCCGGCGCGTGGCTCGCGCTGCGGATCTTCTCCATCATTGGCTCAACCTTCGTGCTCTCAAGTTGTGCGCGTGAACCTTTGCGCAACTTGCACGACCATCTCTCGTTCCTCGATCCGCAGGGGCCGATCGCTGCCGCGGAACGCTGGCATTTCTGGTTCGTCGTCCTGATTATGACGGTGCTCGTTGCAGCGCCCGTATACATTCTGACGATCTGGATACTTTGGCATTACCGCTACAGCAACAAAGCGCACACGCGCTATGAGCCCAAGTGGACGCACAACTCCGTACTGAGCGTACTCACGTGGTCGGGGCCGGTTGCAATCGTCATGTTTCTTGGTGTCTTCGTATGGCGCAACACGCGCAGGCTCGACCCCTTCCGGCCCCTGGTGTCGACACAGCCGACACTTCAGGTACAGGCGATCGGCTACAACTGGAAGTGGTTGTTCCTCTACCCGAAGCTGAAGATCGCCACGGTTGGCGTGCTGCCTATTCCAGCCGGACAGCCGGTCGCCATGAAGCTCACCTCCGCGACGGTCATGCAATCGTTGAGTATCCCCGCATTGATCGGGCAGATCTACGCCATGGGCGGCATGGTGACGCAACTACACTTCGAGGCCAACGGCCCGGGTCGCTCGCTGGGCATGAACACCATGTACAACGGGTCGGGTTTCGCCAGGCAGACCTTCACCGCGTTGGCGCTCAAGCCAACTGCGTTCAAGGCCTGGGTCAAGCAGGTTCAGGCGTACGGCGTGCCACTTGATCAACACACGTACGCGCTGCTGTCGCAACGCGGCACGAAAGGGCAATTGGCCAGCGCGCTGCGATTGCCTTCGAGTACGGTGCGTGATGGCGAAATCTTCCTGCGTGATGTCCCGACAGGGCTCTTTCACCAGGTGATTCACGCAACCACATCAGGCACAACCGTCAAATTCCCTCAAATGAACGGCGTGTCAGCCAATGCGCCCGCCATTCCCTGAAGCCGGGCCGGTTTTCGCATCAACGACGGAGTCATAGAAATGGATGCTGCTGCCATTTTCAGTCATTCGATAGGGCGCCTCGGCGCGAGCTCGCTGCCGTTCTACGAAATGTTCCACAACCCCACTACCGTGAATGTGGTGAACGGTGGCATCGCCACGTTTGCCGCAGGGTGTGTGGTGTTTGGTGCCGTCGCTGCCATCGCGCTCATCAGTTATCACCACAAATGGAGCGAACTCTGGGAATGGCTCACCAGCGTGGACCACAAGAAGATCGGCATCATGTATGTGGTGCTCGCGCTGGTGATGCTGGCACGTGGGCTGCTCGAAGCTGGCCTGATGCGCGGACAGCAGGCGTGGGGGCTGGGCGGCGGCTTTCTCACCCCCGGGCATTTCGCCGAGCTGTTCAGCACGCATGGCACGCTGATGGTCTTTTTCATGGCTATGCCGTTCTTCGTGGGTGTCATCAACTACGTGATGCCGCTTCAGATTGGTGCGCGCGACGTGGCCTATCCCACGCTCAACGCAGTCAGTCTCTCGTTGACTGCGGCCGGCGCCGGGTTGCTGATGATCTCACTGGTATTCGGGCAGTTCTCGACGGGAGGCTGGTTTGGCTATCCGCCGTACACGGAAACCGCCTGGCAGCCGGGTGTGGGGCCCGATTATTGGATCTGGGCACTGACTTTGTCAGGCATCGGTTCCACCATGACAGGCATCAATTTTGTGGTCACAATCCTGCGCAAGCGTGCACCGGGCATGCGCCTGATGGCTATGCCGCTCTTTAGCTGGACGTCGCTGGTCACCGGAATCATGCTGGTGTTCGCCATGCCGCCACTCTCCGTGGCCATGGGGCAACTGGCCCTCGACCGCTACCTGGGCCTGCATTATTTCACCAACGCCATGGGCGGCAACATGATGTCGTTTGCCAACCTGTTCTGGCTGTTCGGACATCCGGAAGTCTACATCCTCATCATGCCGGCGTTCGGCATATATTCCGAGGTGATTCCCGCTTTCTCCGGGAAGACGCTATACGGGTACAAATCGATGGTGTTTGCCACGGCGTGCATTGCCTTCGCCTCGTTCCTGGTTTGGGTGCACCATTTCTTTACCATGGGCCAGGGCCCGGACGTGAACGCGGTCTACGGCATTGCCTCCATGCTGATCGGCATCCCCACCGGTGTGAAGATATACGACTGGATGGCAACCATGTTCCGGGGGCGCGTGCGCTTTACCACCCCCATGCTATTTTCGATTCAGTTTATCTTTCTGTTTGTCATCGGCGGGATGACCGGCATCCTGCTGGCGAATCCGACGGTGGACTACCAGGTTCACAACACCGTGTTCCTGGTGGCGCACTTCCACAATGTGATTATTCCTGGCGTGCTGTTCGGCCTCGTTGCCGGGTTTGAATACTGGTTTCCGAAGGTATTCGGATTCCGTCTGAATGATCGCTGGGGCAAGGCGTCGGCCTGGTGCTGGATCATTGGGTTCATCCTCGCGTTCTTCCCGCTATACGCGCTCGGACTGCTGGGCGCGCCACGCCGCATGGTGGGTTATAGCCAACCGGCGTATGTTCCCTATGAGACGGTGGCGTTCGTCGGAGCCGTGTTGTTGAACATCGCCTTCTTCCTGCTGCTCGCCCAAGTGTGGGTGTCGTGGAAACAACGTGCGGAAAACCAGGTGTTTGCGGGCGATCCGTGGGACGGGCGCAGCCTGGAGTGGGCCACTTCGGCGCCTCCACCCGAGTACAACTTCCCGGTCGTGCCTGTGATCAATAGTCGTGACGCCTTCGCGGTGGCGAAGGAAGCGGGGCTGGCCTACTCGACGCCACAGGAGTTCGTCGACATCGAAGTACCCAAGAACAACGCTCTGGCAGTGCAAATTGGCGCCGCCACGTTTCTGCTAGCTTTCGGGCTGGTGTGGCACATTTGGTGGCTGGTCATCGCCGCAGCCATTGCAACGGTCGTGTTCATGGTGCGGTTTGGGTTCGTGCATCACATGACAAGAGTGATTCCAGCCAGCGTGGTGGAGAAGGAAACCTTGCTGTGGCTGGCACACGTGCGTGAGGCAAAACCGGTGACCCGTGCCGAGGAGTTCTCGCCCGCCAATGTGGGAGTTGCCGCACTGGAAACAGGCGTCAATGCCGCCGAGGCGGCGGGCAGGCGTGGGGCCTCGCGTCTCGACCTGGCCCCTCAGGCCCCACGCCGCTCATAAATTCGATTGGAGAGATGAACCATGGCAGACAACGTCTTTCAGTATCCTGGGATGAGGATGGCAACGGAGCCCGAGGAGGAGCATGACGAATCCAGCACCATCATGTTTGGCTTCTGGTTCTTCCTCATGAGCGACGCGGTCCTGTTCGCGCTGGTGTTCTCGACCTATCTGTTCAGCCGGCACGCCACATCCGGCGGCCCGGGGCCACGCACGCTCTATGACATGGGTAGCGTGTTCGCGCAAACCCTGTTGCTGCTGGCAAGCAGCTTTACCTTCGGGCTGGCTTCGCTTGCCTTGAAGTACAAGCACAGTCTGACGCGACTGCTGGGATGGATGCTTGTCACGCTGGTGCTCGGCGCGGGCTTTCTCGCGCTTGAACTGCACGATTTTTTCTCGATGGTGGCCTTGGGTGGTGCCGCCCAGAACAGCGGCTTTCTTTCCAGCTTCTGGGATCTGGTGCCGCTGCATGGCCTGCACGTATTCGTGGGATGCGTGTGGATGGTATGCATCATCGCTCAGATCTGGCGCTATGGCCTGGATCACTGGAGCCGGCTCGGCATTCAGCGGCTGGCTCTGTTCTGGCACTTCCTTGACATTGTCTGGATCGGGATTTTCACCATTGTTTACATCGCAGGGGTGGCATGATGGCCAACCATGACACGCAAGTCGTCGAACCCGCCGCCGACGAACGGCAAGAACTCTTTACCTACATCACTGGGCTAATTGCCGCGCTCATTCTGACACTGGCCGCCTTCGCTTTGATTCACTACTGGCCAAGCCTGCCGCAACACACGCTGTTCATGGCGATTGGCGCCCTTGCCCTGTTGCAGGCCGCGGTTCACTTTCGGTTCTTCCTGCACATTGGGACAAAACACAGCGGCGACGAATTCAAGGTCCTGCTTTTCACCATTCTCATGTTGATCGTGATGGTGGGCGGCACGTTGTGGGTCATGTCGAATCTCGCGATGCGCATGATGCCACACTTCTGATTGGCTATACGGAAGTCTGAGATATGAATGGGTTCTGGATATGGGCTACATGACAACACAGCCAGCGTATCGCGATGTCACGCATTCAATGTATCAGTCAGATTTTTTGGGCTGCTTTTGCAGACTCAGCAGAGCAAGGAAGCTGTCGATCACCGCGCTGGAATGGGCGCGGGGACGACGTATCACACGGAAAGGGCGGTTGATCACCAGACTCTTGACCGGCAGGGTGAAAAGCACACCGCTTTCCAACTCCCGCGCCATGCTGATGCGGGGGAGCCATGCAATGCCGCCCCCGTTGATCGCGGCCTGTTTGATCGCCTCGGTGTTGCCGAACTCCATCATGCTACCCAGTTTTACCTGGTGCACTTGCAGCATGTCCATCAACAACTCCCGCGTGCCTGAGCCGGCTTCGCGTACAAGCAGTGGCTCTCCGTCGAGGCTGTCGATCCCCAGGCGTTTCCTGCTCAACAGAGGATGACCCGCGGCGACCACGGGCAACAGTTCATCGTCCTGGAAGCGCTCTGCCACCAAACCGTCGGTGTGCAATGGGCCTTCGATGAAACCAAGCGCGAATCGCATGTCCGCCACCCCCTGCGATATCTGCGCGGTATTGCCCACGAACAATGAGATACGTACGTCCGGATTGTCGCGGCGAAAATGCGCCAGCAGTCTGGGCAGCACGTAGGTGCCGATCGTATTGCTGGCGCCGAGGGTGAGAGCCCCCTTGCGAGCCTCAGCGATGGCGCGCATTTCCGATTCGGCCGTACGCGCGATCTCGAACAGGCGATCCGCATAGTCGCGAAGCACTTCGCCTGCATGCGTCAGCCGCATGCCCCGAGGCAGCCGTTCGAACAGAGCCACACCAAGCCGATCCTCCAGATTCTTCAACTCGTGCGAAAGTGCCGGCTGGGAAATGTGCAGCTGTTGGGAGGAGGCTGTGATGCTGCCGGTGATCGCAATAGTGTGAAACACACTCAGATGATGAAGATTCATATGCATTTTATGCATGAATAATAGTATTTAATTGTATTGGATGTATATGGCGCGGATGCCCATACTGTGTGTCCCCTAAGGAGGTGATGCCGAGCATGGCGGCAAAACAGCCGCAATCAATACCACTCCTCGTTGGGTTTTCTACACATATGAAAAGGAGTTATTCCATGCACAAGCTCACCGCGCTCCTCGCCGCTGGCGTCCTGCTCGCCACCTCCGTTGCCAGTCATGCCCAGTCTCCCGGAGCCTTCTGGACCACCCCGACTATCCAGGGATACGGGCGTATCCACATGGTTTCCCACGCCGCCTACCGTCCGCAGGCCAATCAGACCTACAAGATCGTGTTTGCACTGACCCAGGCTGCAAAGACGCCCACCCAAGTCAATCCCGCGCTTGATCACGTGGCGCGCACAGTGAACCTTTACGTCGCCTCAGGTGTGCCGTTGGATCATTTGAAGTTTGTCGCCGTGGCCTACGGCGCCGCCACGCCCTTGGCGCTGGACAATAAGGACTACAGGGCTGTGTATGGCGTAGACAACCCCAACCTGCCGCTGATTGCCAAACTGCGCAAGGCCGGCGTGGACGTAGCCGTCTGCGCGCAGGCTGTGGCTGAGCATAAGTTTCACTACGGTTGGGTAGACCACAGTGTGACGCTCGCACTGTCCGGGCTAACCACCGTGACGACGCTTGAGCATCGTGGCTACGATCTGATGGAGCTGTGAGAAGCGCTCCCATTTCTGGACGCGCTTGAAACATTTCTGAGGAATTCACTATGTCGAAGATCACTGCATTGGCTGCCTGTCTGATTTGGGCGATGGCGGGAACCGCCGCACCTGCGCATGCCGCTCCGACCGATCAAGTTAACCGGGCCGCCGTCACGCCGCCCTGGCAAAACGGCGCGAATAATGATGCTACCCATCGCGGCTTCGAGTTCACCGTGCCAGATGCTGACAACCTTGCCGATTTTCATGGCGACCCGGTTCACCCTGTGCTGTCGCTGTACGTCGGCGGTAATTACTTCTTTGCCATGTCCCCCTTGGTTCGTGCCTTCGAGCACAAGTATCCCGAATACAAGGGGCGCCTGTACTGGGAAACTATTCCACCTGGGTTGCTGGTGCGCCAGATCAAGGCCGGAGGCACCGTGACGGTGGGCAACATGACATGGACCGTCAAGCCCGACGTCTATCTGGCTGGTCTCAAGGCCGTAGACAAGCAGATCACAGCCGGGTTGCTCGATGCACCGGCCATGCCTTATGTCACCAACACCTTGACGATCATGGTGCCCAAGGGCAATCCGGCGCACATTACAGGCCTCGCGGATCTGGGTAAGCCAGACATACGCTTGGCGATGCCCAACCCGAAGTTCGAGGGTATCGCTCGGCAGGTCGAGGCCTCGCTGGTCAAGGCAGGCGGTCAGTCTCTGAAGACGATGGTCTATCAGACCAAGGTGGCCCAAGGCACGACAGAACTCACCCACATCCATCATCGGCAAACACCCTTGTGGATCATGCAGGGTAAGGTTCAAGGCGGCGTGACTTGGCAGTCCGAAGCCATGTTCCAGGAACAGGCCGGTCATCCGATCAGCCACGTCGATATACCGACTGCACAGAACACGACTGCGATCTACGCCGGCGCGTTGGTCAAGGGCACACCTCACGCCCAAGCCGCGCACCGCTGGCTGGACTTCATCCGCTCACCGGAAGGCTTGGCCATCTTCAAACGCTACGGCTTCAAACCCTATGTAGCATCGGTCAAGTAATCACATAATGGGGTACCCGCTGGTGTTCTCAAGCGGGGCGAATATCCATGTCGGTTATGGGCTGTTCATGTTTGTGCCTTTCGCCCTGTTCTACATGTGGGCCGCCCGGCATGAACGCCACCCCGAGGAACATGGCCTGTTCGCGCCAAGGCGTCCGGCGATCGAAGAAGCCTGAGTGACGCATCCAATCCCTTTATGGAGATCTCCCGCATGAGACCAAGCTCCTCACCCATTGTTTCCCATTCTTCAGTCTCGGTGCCAGCTATTGCGTGGCCCATAACGGCAGTCGTGTTCCAGCACGGTTCCAGCCATCGATTGAAGGTGTGGGTCAATGGATATGTGTGAGAATGTGTGGAATATGATGCCACGTACCATGTCACTGCCTCTTGCGCTTTGCTGTCAAGCGATTTGCCTGAGCACGCCGCCGTCGACGCGCAGCGCGGCGCCAGTCGTGCCGGAAGCCTGTTCCGAGCAGACATAGACGACCATGTTTGCGACCTCATCGGTTGTCGTGAAACGTTGCAGAAGCGAGGTCGGCCGCATTGTCCTCACGAAATTCTGCTCGGCTTCCTCTTGCGTGATGCCTTCGGATTCGGCTTGCGCTTTCATCCAGTTCGACAGGATTTCGGAGCGCGTTGGACCGGGAATGATCGCATTGACGGTCACGCCTGTCTCGGCAACCGACTCGGCCACACCTCTTGAAATTGCAAGTTGCGCGGTCTTGGTCATGCCGTAGTCGATCATGTCTTTCGGGATGGCAAGCGCGGACTCGCTGCTGATGAAGACCACGCGTCCCCAGCCGCGGCTTACCATTCCCGGCAGATAGTGGCGGGTCATTCTTATGCCGCTCATCACGTTGATCTCGAACATGTCCAGCCAGTCGCTATCGGTGAGTTCGAGGAAGGGCTTTGGTCGAGCCGTGCCCAGGTTGTTCACCAAAATGTCAGCATCCGTCGCCCGCGCGGAAAACGTGGCGGCGCCCTCCGCGGTTGCCAGATCGGCGGCAAATCCGGTGATATCGGCGGCTGGAAAAAGCGTGCGCATCTCTCGCAACGCGGCGAAGACTCGCTCCTCACTGCGGCCATTGATGACGACCGCTGCGCCGGCGCGGGCCAGCCCCTCCGCAACCGCCCGGCCGATGCCAGCGGTACTGCCTGTAACGATGGCCTTTCGCCCTTTCAGATCAATGATCATGACAAACCTCACTACTGTTGTTTTCGTTGCTCGTTCATGGGTCTCTTCCCTAGCCGAGTTTCACCAGGTTCTGAAACAAAAGGCCGCCCCGCTTGCCATCCAGAACGTGCACGGCCGCACCGCCCTGATCGAGCCTTCCGAGTTCAACAGGAGCGAAGCCGAGTCGCGTGGCAAGCGCCGCGATCGCTGTGCTGGCACCCGCGTCGTCGCTGGCTACGAAGACCACCTGCCGCTGTCCACTTAGCGAGGGATTCGTCCCAAGCTGCTGTACAGGTAGGTGATTGAAGGCCTTGACCAGCTTTGCGCCCGACACGAAACCAGCATTGATCTCGGACGACAGGAGGCCACGCAGTTGCGTTTCCCGTACCTCGGCGGGCTGCAAGGCGTTGGTCACGTCGACTACGATCTTGCCGGCCCAGTCGGGGCGTTTCATCGCCACGGACTGGACCTGCATGAATCCGACCGCAAGGAAAACGACGTCCGCGTCGAGTGCGCGCTCCAGCGTGACCGGAACCACGTGTCGCCCCAGCTCGGCGGCGATTGCCGCCAGAGATTCTGGGCCACGCGAGTTGGCCAACTGCACATCGATTCCGCCCCTCGTGAAAAGACCTGCCAATGTCCTGCCAACAGGGCCGGACCCTATGATGCTGTATTGCGTGTTCATGATTGTTCTCCGCTGGCGTCAAGGCCTGAAAGGTTCATGTCGGTGCCATGTGTGATTAGGCTGGCATCAATAGTGAGACTTCCCGTAAGATCTGAAAAGACCATAAAATGAGATTCGAACTATCTATGTTTGGGATGGGTGCTCATGCTGGACGGCGTCTCACTGGATCAACTGCGGGCCTTCATCGCCGCAGTCGATGAGGGCAGCTTCTCAGCCGCCGGGCGCAAGCTCTATCGTGTGCAATCGGCGGTAAGCGGCTGGATCGGCGGTCTCGAGGCGCAACTCGACGTCGTGCTGTTCGACCGCACGGCGCGGTTCCCGAAGCTCACGCCCGAGGGCCTGCTGCTGCTCGCCGACGCCCGCAACATCGTTTCGGGTGTCGATGCGATGAAGGCGCGCGCGAAGCTTATGGCCGGAGGGCTAGAGGCCGAATTGTCGGTGGTCGTCGATGTGTTCTTTCCGGCGACCACAATCGCTGCGGCAGCGAAGGCGTTCGCGGAACGATTCCCATTGACCCCGTTACGGCTTTTCGTGGAAGGGTTGGGGGCGGCGTACCAGCCCGTGTTGGACGAACGTTGCAGCTTGGGCATCCTGGCGTCGTTGCCGGTCGAATTCCCATCGCTGGTCAGCGAACCCGTGAACGAGGTCCCCTTGGTGATGGTGGCGGCACCGAGCCATCCACTCGCCGGTTTTCGCGGCCGGATCCCAAAACGCGAGTTGGCGAAGCAAGTGCAGCTCGTCCTCACCGACCGGTCGGATCTGATGGCTGGCCGGGACTATGGCGTTTTTTCCCCATCGACTTGGCGGCTGGCGGACCTTTCGACCAAGTACGCGTTTCTCAAGGACGGCGTTGGGTGGGGCAGCATGCCGCGTCACATGGTGGATTCAGACGTCGCTGCGGGAAGTCTGGTGCTCATCGATGTGCGAGCAGACTTCACGTTGACAATGTCCGCCTGTTATCGAGCGTCAGCGCCACCCGGGCCAGCGGGAAGATGGCTCATCGACTACTTGAAGGATTTGTCGAGCGAACCCTCTACGACCGACAAACCTCATCCGTTGTTGCCGACCGATAATTGATCCACTTTTGAGCTACCGACGGGTATCACATCAAGTGATTCTGACATGGGGGGCAGTAGTACACCGGCGCTAACAGTGAACGTCCCTACTGTCGCGTCGTGTTGGTGGTCGTCGCCGTTTCATCTAGGAAGACCAGGTGCCGGCAATCCCGGCGCGGCTGATCATCGACCCGCTCAGTCCTTGCCAGATGCAGGGGCTGTATGCGTCCGCCCACGGTGTAGGCACCGGAGAACTGGCTATCGTATGCGGCAAAAAGGTCGGCTAAAGGTGAATAGAGCCTGATTGACAAAAGCGTATATTACGAATACAACCGAACGCCGGGGCCCTCATAAAAACAAACTCAGGTTGATCGGTAGCAAGGACAACGTTTTCACGACCCAAACACAGTAGTATTGTTTCCAGAACCAAGTGGTGGAGGCATTCGCATATGTGTCAAATCTCTAAGTCAATCGGGTCCAATTTTTTTGAACGTGAGACTCGATCCGTACGTATCAAGGGGTACGTTACAAGTATGGGTCTGGAAGAAGAGTTCTGGGTGATTCTGAAAGAGTTGGCCGAAGACCAGGGCATGTCCGTGGGATTACTTTTGGCGGTGCTTTACGGTGAGTATATGCAGAGCGGATGTGCCAGTAACTTCGCCTCATTTCTACGCGTGTCTTGTGTGGAGGTTGTCCGTGGACAGCGCTTGGTGCCCGAACGCATCGAATAGATCGACACATGAGTAGGAGCCAGCTCTGACTGGTTGCCCCTTGCCCTCGGGCGTCGTTCGCAGAGGATGGGAACTAGAACATAGAACATGAATCCCACCACCCTGTAAGAGCCTCTGCCATCAAGCCCGACATGGGTTTCAATGTGCATTTCCGAGTTGGCTAATCAAGGCTGGAGAGTCCGTAGTAGGCCGATACTACCACGCGTTTCTCCCGCAAGATTATAAAAAGAACGTATGCTCGCGCGCCAGAAATCCGAGGCCAACGTTTCCCTGCGAGCGCAGAGAACATCTGAGAATGTCCCACACTATGTAATAGGAGACGGCTATGGTCGATAGTTCCAGCTCAAGACGCAGGTTTCTCAAAGAAACCGGGTCGATAATTGTTGGTACCCTCGCTGCAACAAGTGGTGCGGTAGCAATGCTTGCTCCCACTAAGACCTGGGCGCTGGAGCTCGACACTCTGGACTCGCATCAGGGGAAAACGCTACTTCGATTCACTCGATATCTGTATCCGCACAAGACGTTGGAAGACGCAGTCTATGCGCTGGTCGTCAAGAACCTCGACGAGGATGCGGCTAAAGATCAGAGCCTGCGGAAGCTGCTGGCCGACGGTGTCGCAAATATGGACAAGACTGCCAAAGGAAATTGGCTCAGTGCGGACGGCGCCCGGCAGTTTGCCGAAGTCAAAGCGCTTGCGGGCACACCGTTTTTCGAGAAGGTACGAAGCACGGCTGTCGTGGCACTCTACAGTAACGAACTGGCTTATGCGCATTTCGGTTACCCCGGACCCAAGGGCGCGACGGGCTATCTACATCGTGGTTTCAACGACTTGAAATGGTTGGTGTCGCCGCCAGCGTCGGCGAGTGGCCCCGTACCGAACTAATCGCAGAAACCACAGTGGAGACAATCATGGCCAAGTATGACAATCAGAAAACATTTTCTCACGACGATGATCACGTCGTCGTGATCATCGGGTCAGGTGCAGGCGGTGGAACGCTGGCAAATGAACTCGCTCAGAAGGGGATAGACGTTGTCTTGCTCGAAGCTGGAAAACTACACACCTCTGCAGAATTCATATCGGATGAATGGCCCTCGTTTCACCAGCTCGCATGGCTGGACAAGCGTGTCGCTTCGGGTGGTTGGCGGATTGCGAAGGACTTCCCGAATCTCCCTGCTTGGATATGTAAAACGGTGGGAGGAACCTCTGTGCACTGGGCTGGTGCTTCGCTTAGATTTCAAAAGCATGAATTCAAAGCCCGCACTACCTATGGCGCCTTACCCGGCACGACGCTTCTGGACTGGCCCATCACACTCGAAGAGATGGAGCCATACTACAAAAAGGCCGAGTGGAAGATGCGCGTCACCCGCACGAATAACCTTCCCGGATTGCCCGGAAATAACAATTTCAAGGTTATGTATGATGGGGCGACTAAAGTGGGCTACAAGGAATGCAGTACTGGACGCATGGCTATCAACAGCATCGCGACGGACGGGCGCTCCTTCTGCCACCAGCGCGGGTTCTGTTTCCAGGGCTGTCTCTATGAGGCAAAATGGTCGACATTGTTCACGGAAATCCCTCGAGCCTTGGCCACCGGACGCGTCGAACTACGGGCTGAAGCGATGGTCGCCCGCATTGAGCATGACAACAAGGGAAGGGTGACGAGTGTTGTCTACTTCGATAAGGACGGGCATGAGCAGAGGCAAAAAGCGCGGGTAGTCGCCGTTGCCGGTAACTCCATCGAATCACCCAGGTTGCTGCTCAACTCGCATTCAGCACGCTTCCCGCAAGGCTTGGCAAATGGCTCCGGCCAAGTCGGGCGTAATTACATGTCGCATCTCACCGGCTCCGTGTTTGGAGTCTTTGAGAAACCCGTCGACATGTACAAGGGCACCGTTATGGCCGGCATTGTCGAAGACGAGAAAGTGAACGATTCCAAACGTGGTTTCTCTGGTGGGTATCACTTCGAAACGATCGCGCTGGGCCTGCCGTTTACCGCTGCATTTCTCAACCCCGGAGCATGGGGGCAGGAATTCGCGGAGGCCATGGATAACTATACACATATGGCTGGCATGTGGATCGTGGGCGAAGATATGCCGCAGGCCAACAATCGCATCACGCTTCATGCGACGGAGAAAGACCAGCATGGGCTGCCGATTCCCGTTGTGAGCTACACGGATCATGCGAACGACAAGGCCATGCGCGAGCACGCATACAAGCGAGGTGAGGCAATCTACCAGGCCGCTGGAGCCAAGCGGGTCTATCGGGTGCCGCCTTACCCGTCCACGCATAACATGGGCACCTGTCGCATGAGCGCCAAGGCGGACGATGGCGTCTGTAACGCGCACGGGCAGGCACACGAGGTTCGAAATCTGTTTATTTCCGATGGAAGCCAATACACCACGAGCGCGGCAGAAAACCCGACGTTGACGATCGTTACTTTGGCAATTCGGCAGGCCGATTACATCGCAGGCCAGATGTCCAGGCGAGAGCTGTAACACTACAGCCGCACGTGATCCGCGATAACGGTAGAGGCGGCTTTGACTACGAAGCGGCGGCGGGTCGGGCGAAAAGGCCATTAAGGAGAAGAAATGAAAGCAGTACGCCTGCATCGGTATAAAGAACAACCCTCGATTGACGACGTCGATGAGCCCACCGTCAAGGGGCCGTGGGATGTCATCGTCAAGGTGGGAGCAGCAGGTTTGTGCCGAACCGATCTCCACATTATCGAGGGGCAGTGGGAGGCCATCCAGCATCCGCGCTTGCCCTATATCCTTGGGCATGAAAATGCCGGCTGGGTTTCTGCGGTGGGTAGTGCTGTCAGCAATGTCGCCGTAGGTGACACTGTCATCATGCATCCGTTGGCGAGTTGTGGCTTATGCCCAGCGTGTCGTGTCGGAGATGATTCGCACTGTTTACACTCCGATTTTCCGGGGCTCAATGTCGATGGAGGAATGGCAGAGTATATGAGCACCAATGCCCGGGCAGTTGTCAAGCTTGATTCCAGTCTGCAACCCCGAGATATCGCCGCACTGGCCGACGCCGGCATTACCGCCTACCATGCGGTACGAAAAGCGAAGAATCTTCTCTGGCCGGGAAGCCATGCTGTCGTGATCGGCGCTGGCGGCCTCGGTCATATCGGCATACAGGCGTTGAAAGCCATCACTGCCGCCGAAATTACTGTAATAGACCGTTCCGAGGCGGCTCTAGAGCTTGCCCGCGAACTGGGTGCCGATCACACAGTTGTCTCGATCGACGACGATGCCGTAACCAAACAGGTGTTGGATATCACGGACGGCGGTGCACATGTGGTGTTCGACTACGTTGCGGAGCATGGCACCGAGGCGCTCGCCCCCAAAATCCTGCGCAATAGCGGTTCGTATTATGTCATCGGCTATGGCGGCATGATCAAACTTCCTACGATCGATTTCATTTCGCGAGAAATCAGTGTGGTCGGTAATCTGGTAGGTACATACAACGATTTGGTCGAGCTTATGACTCTTACCGCCAGGGGGAGGGTGAAACTGCATACCAACGTTTATCCGTTGGAGGCTGCCTGCGATGCTCTGAACGACCTAGACCAAGGAAGAATGGTTGGCCGCGGGATTCTCGTCCCGTGAAGTAAAACGTGGCGCCAGAAAAGGAACATGATCATGGCAAATCCATACGACAGCATTGCAAAGGTTCCATCATTCACGCTAACGAGTACTGATATCGCCGATGGCGTTCGGTTGAAATCGGCGCAGGTTAGCGGCATTTTTGGAGCGGGTGGGACCGATACGTCTCCGCAGCTCTCTTGGCTTGGTTTTCCGCCCGGCACCAAGAGTTTTGCGGTCACGGTATACGATCCCGATGCGCCGACCGCCAGTGGTTTTTGGCACTGGGCCGTTGCCGATATACCTGTGAGCATTACCCAACTCGCGTCGGGCGCGGGCGATGAGCGTAGCAGCGGCCTGCCGCCAGGTGCATGGCAGTTAGCGAACGATGCCAACCTCAAGCGCTATTTGGGGGCCGCGCCTCCGGCCGGGCACGGCAAGCATACTTATTACACAGCTATTCATGCTCTAGATGTCGCGCAGATCGGCATTGATCGCGAGTCGACGCCTGCTTTCTTGATGTTTAACATTCGCCCACACACGCTGGCACGTGCTGTGCTGGCTCCGTGGTGGGAGGTGAGTTAAGTGAACCTTCGGTGTTCGACTGACAAGCATTGAATCAAATGACTTGCGAAATGCTTAAAAATCAAATGGTTATATTTCGTAAGCGCCCGGTGAACACACATTGACATACGGCCACCCCGGTGATCACCAATCCTCCATAAGAATGGCCACAGAGGATCACATCGGTAAGATCTTCATATTTGAAAGCATTGACGATATCCTGGATGTGCGTATCCAGATTGATCGAGTGATTCGCCAAGTGGGGTAATCCCCCCACTTGCTTTCCGTGTCGATACTCACGGCACACGTAATCTTCACCCTGGCGGTAAGCCTCATGAGTGATCGTGCGATGTATATGTAAGAAAATTTAGGTAATATTGATGTTGCCTGGACAGGTGCGAATAAATTGCTAAGAGCTCTTAATCTCGATGGTCGATACTCATAATTGCGGCATCTTCCAGAGGTTCGATTTTCTCAGGCGTTGAGATCCACTCTTGGCGTAGATCATCATATCGGTACGTTTCACCGGGTTTGGCGGGTAAATACCAGTCCGTAAGGTTATGCTCTTTGCCTGTCATAGTTCTTATACGTAGTCTGGTTATGCCAAGTGATGTTTTGTGCCGTCTATTACCATCGAAATATGCTATCTCCTTTGGAATCAGATTTTCTTGACACCATAACCAAATTACAGATGCTCCCAAGGCCATGGACACCATACCGATTAATGCTTCCAGTGAAGTTGTCAGTCGGTAACTTGGTAAAGGTCGAATATCACCATATCCTAGTGTTGTGAATGTTGTAATACTAAAATATAGCGAGTCATAAAATGAAGGGGCGAATTTTCCTTTAGAGCCAAGCAACCCCGTTGAGTGATAATTCAGAGCAAAGGAGAGAATGGTTATTGATATATGAATTATCAACAAAGCAAAGATAATCCAGTAGAAACTTCTACTAAGATTTAGTAAGAGTGGAAGTATTGTAATAATCACATAAAACCCGATAAATAAGAATATTCCAATTAATATCGAGTACCAACCAAAAAAACCACTGACTAAGCTTAGCAGTATAGAGGTCGAAAAAATAATCACACTAAGAGCTGCCGTTCCTAGCGCGCCTTGCCAAGTTCCTTGAGTGAGCATCGTGTCCCCCTGATTATTTCTGTAATAACTCGGTGAAAACCCACGCAAATAAAAAAGCCGCCAGCAATCCTCCCGACGGCCTTAAACACGACAACGGTTTCCAAATAAGAATTACTCTCAAAGTCACCTGTTGGTGTGAATAGAGTCACTTGATGCTGTGTCTGACACCTACTCCCAGCTCAACGCCCCCCCCGTCTGATACTCGATTACCCGCGTCTCGAAGAAATTCCGCTCCTTCTTCAAATCGATCATCTCGGCCATCCACGGGAACGGGTTCTCTTCCTGCGGGAACAGCGCCTCCAGCCCGATCTGCTGGCAGCGGCGGTTGGCGATGAAGCGCAGGTACGACTTGAACATGGAGGCATTCAGGCCCAGGACGCCGCGGGGCATGGTGTCTTCGGCGTACGCGTATTCAAGCTCCACCGCTTTCTTGAACAGTCCGCGGATTTCCTCGCGGAATTCCGGCGTCCACAGGTGCGGGTTTTCGAGCTTGATGGTGTTGATCAGGTCGATGCCGAAGTTGCAGTGCATGGATTCATCGCGCAGGATGTACATGTACTGTTCGGCGGCGCCGGTCATTTTGTTCTGGCGGCCCAATGCCAGAATCTGCGTGAAGCCCACGTAGAAGAACAGGCCTTCCATCAGGCAGGCGAAGACGATCAGCGAACGCAGCAGCGTTTGGTCGGCTTCGGGCGTGCCGGTCTTGAAGTTCATGTCGGCGATGGCGTTGATGAACGGGATCAGGAATTCGTCTTTCGCGCGTATTGACGGGATTTCGTTGTACGCGTTGAAGATTTCCGATTCGTCCAGATCGAGGCTTTCGACGATGTACTGGTAGGCGTGGGTGTGGATGGCTTCCTCGAACGCCTGGCGCAACAGGAACTGGCGGGCTTCTGGTGCGGTGATGTGCCGGTAGGTGCCCAGCACGATGTTGTTGGCGGCGAGGGAGTCAGCCGTGACGAAGAAGCCCAGGTTGCGCTTGACGATGCGCCGTTCGTCGTCGGTCAGGCCTTCCGGGTTCTTCCAGAGGGCGATGTCCCGCGACATGTTGATTTCGGTGGGCATCCAGTGGTTGGCGCAGGTGGCCAGGTATTTTTCCCAGGCCCACTTGTACTTGAACGGCACCAGTTGGTTGACGTCGGTCTTGCCGTTGATGATGCGTTTTTCCGAGGCCCGCACGCGGTGGGCGTCGGGGCTGGGGGTGGACGCGGCGGCGGGCGTGGGAATGGGGGTGTCGCTTGCCGCGCCGACGGGCGCGGCCGGGCGCTCGGCCCTGGCCGGCGCGGGCGCCGGGGTGGAGGATTGCAGGGGAGTGTCGTCCCAGTTCAGCATGATCTTGCCTTCTGTGATGTTCGTGGATTTACTGGCAGGCTTCGCAGTCTTCGAACCCCACGTCGCCGGGGCGCAGGGTGCAGACGGCGCCCAGGATCTCCGGTTCGGGCAGGTTCGCGGCGGCGGACACCCCAGGGTTTTGACCGGAGGACACGGCGTTGAGTTCGCCGCCGCGGCCGGTGGATTTCTCGGCGTTGGTGGCGCTGCTGGAGCGCAGGTAGTACGTGGTTTTGAGGCCGCGCACCCAGGCCAGCTTGTAGGTGTCGTCCAGCTTCTTGCCCGACACCCCGCGCATGAAGATGTTCAGGGACTGGGCCTGGTCTATCCATTTCTGGCGCCGTGCCGCGCATTCGACGATCCAGCGCGGGTCGACTTCGAAGGCGGTAGCGTACAGCGTGCGCAGGTCGGCCGGAATGCGGTCGATGCGTTCCAGGCTGCCGTCGAAGTACTTCAGGTCGGCGACCATGACTTCGTCCCAGAGGTTGCGTTCTTTCAGGTCATGCACCAGGTAGTCGTTGACCACGGTGAACTCGCCCGACAGGTTCGACTTCACGTACAGGTTGCGGTAGGTGGGTTCGATGCAGGGCGACACGCCGACGATGTTGGCGATGGTGGCGGTGGGCGCGATGGCCACGCAGTTGGAGTTGCGCATGCCGTACTGCTTGATGTGGGTGCGCAGGGTGTCCCAGTCGAGCGTGCTGCTGTCGTCGATGTCGACATAGCCGCCGCGCTCTTCGCGCAGCAGGGCCAGGGAGTCTTGCGGCAGGATGCCGCGATCCCACAGCGAACCCTTGAAGCTGGCGTAATGGCCGCGTTCGACCGCCAGCTTGCTGGAGGCCCAGTAGGCGTAATGGCAGACGGCCTCGGCCGAGCGGTCGGAGAATTCGACCGCCGCGTCGGAACCGAACGGCACGCGCATGATGTGCAGGCAGTCCTGGAAGCCCATCATGCCCAGGCCGACAGGGCGGTGGCGCACGTTGGAGTTGCGGGCCTTGGGCACGGCGTAATAGTTGATGTCGATGACGTTGTCGAGCATGCGCATGGCCGTGGTGATGGTGCGCTCGAGTTTGGCGTGGTCAAGGACGTACCGGCCGTCGGCCTCCTGCTTGAGGTGGGCCGCCAGGTTCACCGAGCCCAGGTTGCACACGGCGATTTCGGAGTCGTTGGTGTTGAGCGTGATCTCGGTGCAGAGGTTGGAGCTGTGCACCACGCCCACGTGCTGTTGCGGCGAGCGGATGTTGCAGGGGTCCTTGAACGTGATCCAGGGGTGGCCGGTTTCGAACAGCATGGACAGCATCTTGCGCCACAGGGACGTCGCCGGAAGCTTCTTGAACAGGGTGAGCTCGCCCCGGGCGGCTTTTTCTTCGTAGCCGACATAGGCGGCTTCGAAGGCGCGGCCGACCTTGTCGTGCAGGTCGGGTACGTCGGACGGCGAGAACAGGGTCCAGTCACCTTCTTCCATGACGCGTTTCATGAACAGATCGGGGATCCAGTTGGCCGTGTTCATGTCGTGCGTGCGGCGGCGTTCGTCGCCGGTGTTCTTGCGCAGATCGAGGAATTCTTCGATGTCGAGGTGCCAGGTTTCAAGATAGGCGCAGACCGCGCCTTTGCGCTTGCCACCCTGGTTGACGGCCACGGCGGTGTCGTTGACGACTTTCAGGAAAGGCACGACGCCCTGGCTTTCGCCGTTGGTGCCCTTGATATGGCTGCGCAGGGCGCGCACCGGGGTCCAGTCGTTGCCTAGGCCGCCGGCGTACTTGGCCAGCAGGGCGTTTTCCTTGATGGCGTCGTAGATGCCGACCAGGTCGTCCGACACGGTGGTGAGGTAGCACGACGACAATTGCGAATGCAGGGTGCCACTGTTGAACAGCGTGGGGGTCGAGCTCATGAAGTCGAACGAGGACAGGACTTCGTAGAATTCGATGGCGCGGGCCTCGCGGTCGATTTCGTTGAGCGCCAGGCCCATGGCCACGCGCATGAAGAATATTTGCGGCAGTTCGATGCGGCGTCCGTGGGCATCGTGCAGGAAATAGCGGTCATACAGGGTTTGCAGGCCCAGGTACGTGAATTGCTGGTCGCGTGATGACGTGAGCGCCACAGCGAGTTTGTCCAGATCGTACTGGGCGAGTTTTTCGTCGAGCAGTTCGAGCTCGATGCCCAGCTTTATGAACCGGGGGAAGTAGTCGGCATAGCGTTCGGCCATGGCCGCTTGCGAGACTTCCTCGCCCAGGACTTCCTTGCGGATGGTGTGCAGCAGCAGACGAGCGGCCACCTGGCTGTAGGAGGGCTCGGTTTCGATCAGGGCGCGGGCCGACAGGATGGCGGACTTGAAGACTTCGTCGACGGGGATGCCATCGTACAGGTTCTTGACGGTTTCCTTCAGGATGCGGTCGGCGTCGATGGCCTGGGGCAGGTCTTGACCCGCGTCGGCGATGGTGGCGCGCAACAGGGCCAGATCGAGCGGGCGGCGGATACCGTTGTCGGTGACGTTGAGCGTGCTTTGCGCGGCCGGAGCCTGGGCCTGCGTGTCACGGGCGCGCTCTTGTGAGCGCTTTTCACGGTACAGCACGTAGGCGCGGGCGACGTCGTGTTCGCCCGAGCGCATGAGCGCCAGTTCGACCTGATCCTGGATTTCTTCTATGTGGAAGTTGCCGCCGCTGGGGCGGTTGCGGATCAGGGAATTCACCACGCGGGCGGTGAGGGTTTCGACCAACTCGCGTACGCGCGCCGAAGCGGCGCCCTGGCCACCGTTGACGGCCAGGAAGGCCTTGGTCATGGCGATGGCGATCTTGCTGGGTTCGAAACCGACCACGGCGCCGTTGCGGCGGATGATGTTGAAGTTGTGCCACTGGTTGGTGGAAGAGGCGTCCTTGACCGGATCGAGGGCGGGGGCCGGCGTGGCGGCACGCCCGGATTCGGCGTTCTGAGTGGTCTGCATGTGGGCTCCTGACAGAGAAAGGCGCATCGACGTATGCGCCGGACGACTATTTTTTTCGGGTGGAAGGCCGACGGCGGGCAGCCGGTTTCCGGCCGTGCGCTAGAACCTTGATTATTTGAATAAAACCACAATATATAGTGGTCAACGTCTTGTTATGTACTAATTGTAGTGCTCGTTTTCAGACCAGGCAAGCGTGTTCTGTGGGTATTCCAGTGGATAGTCTGTGGATATTTTGTGGATATCCCCGGGGTGTCCATAGGAAGAACGCCCGACCGCCCTCGGGCAGGGCGGCCGGGCGTTCCATGTTGTAAAAAATCACTTCATCCGGCGCGGCGCACGACGCTCGGGGTATGCGCCGGGTGGCCGGGTTCGGCGCTCAGGGTTCGGGTCATCTCCGCCAGACGCTGGTCGTAGCGGTCGATGCTGGCCTGCTTGACGTGGCCGAATCCGCGGACCATGTCGGGCAGCGCGGCGAGCTCGACGGCGATCGGGAAGGTGCGTTCGTTCAGTTTACCCAGCATGTCGAGGATGCGCGCCCGATACTGGCGGGCGAGCCGGCGCTCTGTCCTGCGTTCCGCGCTGTAGCCAAACACATCGAGCCAGGTGCCGCGCAGACGCCTGCCATGCGCCAGCACGCGGAAAACCGCCTCCATGGCCGGGCCGAACGTCATCTTGCGTGGCGCGCCCGTGCGGGGGTCGCGACGGGCGAGCAGCGGCGGTGCCAGATGGAAGCGCAGAGTGAAGTCGCCTTCGAATCGGGATTGCAGTTCGCGACGGAAGCGGCCGTCAGAGAACAGGCGTGCGACTTCGTACTCGTCCTTGTAGGCCATGAGCTTGTGCAGCGAGCGGGCCACCGCCAGCGCCAGCACCGGTTTGGCCTGGGGGTGCAGCGCCTGTTCGGCGCGCGCGACCGCCGCGACGGTGTCGGTGTAGGTCTTCGCATAGGCGGCGCTTTGGTAGCCGGTCAGATCGTCGCGGCAGCGTTCCACCACGGTGTCCAGCGATTCGGGGAACGGAATGACGCGGCTCTGGCGCGATGGGTGCAGCATCTTGTCCAGGGTGTCGGGTTGCCAGGCGGCGATCCGGCCCAGTTCGAACGCCTGCAGGTTGGCGGGCACGGCCACCCCGTTGAGTGTGATGGCGCGTTCGACGGAGGCCCGGTCCAGCGGTATGGCACCGCGCTGCCAGGTGAAGCCCAGCATCATCACATTGGAAAGCTGGGCGTCGCCCATCAGCGACAAGGCCAGTTCATGGGCATCCAGGGCGCGGGTGTTGGCGGCGCCCGCGATATCGCGCAGCCCCGCGACCAGCCGCGAGGCATCCAGGTTCGTGTCGGGATCGCGCGTGAACTCGGCGGTGGGGGCCAGGTAGGTGCTCAATGTGACAAGCGTGGCCGAGGGTTTCAGGGTGGCGACGATATCGGGCCGGGCCGCGGCGACCGGGTCGCACAGGATGGCCACGTCGGCCTGGCGCTGGTCTATGCGCACGACGCCACGGGCTTGCGCCCCACGCGCGAGGCGGACATGGCTGATGACCGCACCCCCTTTCTGGGCCAGACCGGTGACGTCCAACGTGGATACCGCCCGCCCCTCAAGGTGCGCGGCCATGGCCAGGAGCGCACCCAAGGTGACGACACCCGAGCCTCCAATACCCGCCACCAGGATGTTGCAGACCTCGCCGCCCGCCAGTATGACCGGATCTGGCAGTTGCCGGCGCAGGGTTTCGAGCCGCGCCTGATTCCCCGGCTCCGCGATGCGTGCGCTGCGCCGTGGCGTGCCGCCCATCACCGAGACGAAGCTGGGGCAGAAGCCGTCCACGCAGGAGTAGTCCTTGTTGCAGCTGGATTGATCGATGGCGCGCTTGCGCCCGAACGGCGTTTCCACCGGCACCAGCGACAGGCAGTTCGACTGGGTGCCGCAGTCACCACAGCCCTCACAGACCGCCGTGTTGATGAATAAACGCCGGGGTGGGTCGGGAAACGCTTTCTTCTTGCGCCGTCGCCGTTTCTCGGCGGCGCAGGCCTGGTCGTGGATGAGCACGGTGACACCGGGGATGTCGCGCAGTTCGCGCTGCACGCTGTCCAGTTCGTGCCGGTCATGCACGGCGACGCCCTGGACGAGTGGCACGCCCTGGTACTTTTGCGGCTCGTCGGTCGTGATGACCACGCGCGCCACCCCTTCGCCCAGCATCTGCCGGCAGATGTCCGGCACGGACAAGTGACCATCCACGGGTTGTCCGCCTGTCATGGCGACGGCGTCGTTGAACAGGATCTTGTAGGTGATGTGGGCCTGCGCGGCGACCGCCTGGCGGATGGCCAGGTACCCTGAATGGAAATACGTGCCTTCCCCCATGTTCTGGAAGACGTGCGGTGTGCGCGTGAACGGGGCCAGTCCGATCCAGTCTACGCCTTCACCGCCCATTTGCGTCAGGCCGCTGGTATCGCGGTCCATCCAGGTCGCCATGTAATGGCAGCCGACGCCGGCCAGCGCCTGACTGCCTTCCGGGACTTTCGTCGAGGTGCTGTGCGGGCACCCTGAGCAGAAATACGGGCGGCGGGCCAGGCCGTGGGTCGTGGCGGGGTCCAGCACCGGTGCGCGGCCCGTTGGTTCGGGGAGCGTCAGCGCGCCGGCGTCACGCAGCCATCCGCGCAGGGCGGTGGCCACGAGCGTTGGATTCAATTGGCCTTCGCCTGTGACCAGTGGCTGGCCGCGCAGATCGGTCTTGCCCTGCACGGTGGGGCGGCGCGCACGGTTGAACAGCAATTCCTTGATCTGGTTCTCGACGATGGGCGCTTTTTCTTCCACGACCAGGATGTGCTCGAGGCCGTCGACAAAGGCGTCCAGACCGGCGCGGTCCAGCGGCCACGTCAGGCCGACCTTGTAGTGGCGGATCGGCGGCAGGTGGGCGCCGGATCGTGCCAGACGCCGCAGGGCCTCCTCGGTGTCCAGCGTGGCCTTGCCGGTGGTCACCAGGCCCAGCGCTCCCTGTGGCGCCGGATTGACCAGGCGGTCCAGGCGGTGCAGTTGCGAGAATGCCTGGACCGCCGTCAGGCGTTCGGCGATGCGGTGTTCCATGGCCGGCGTGAGAAATTCGCGCGCACTGTATTGCAGTTTCCCCGCACGGGGATCGTTCAGGCAGGCGGAAAAGTCCGGTATGGACTGCAATTCGAATGATCGGCCGCTTTCCACGGTTTCCGTGATGGCCTTGAACGCCACCCAGGCGCCACAGAAGCGCGACAGGGCCCAGCCCCATAGGCCGAAATACTCGTATTCCTCGATCGAGGATGGGTTGATGATGGGGATGCTCCAGGCGGTCAGGGAGGTTTCGCTGGCATGCCCGATCGAGGATGACGCGGCGGTGTGGTCATCGCCCACGATCATCAGCACGCCGCCGTGACGCGAGGCGCCGGCGGCGTTGCCGTGGTGGATGGCATCGCCGGCCCGGTCCACCCCCGGCCCTTTTCCATACCACATGCCGAACACCCCCTCGACCGTGCGGTCGGCCCGCTCCCCGGTCTGCTGGGTGCCCATCATCATCGTGGCCGCCATATCTTCGTTGACGGCGGGCAGGAATCGGACATGCGCTTCCTCCAGCAAAGCCTGCGCGCGCCACATGGCCATGTCGACGCCGGCCAGAGGCGAGCCCCGGTAGCCGCTGACGAATCCGGCGGTGTTCAGGCCGCGCGCGGCATCGATGCGCCGTTGAGACAGCGCCATGCGAACCAGGGCCTGCGGGCCGGTGAGATAGATGCGCCCGGAGGTCGCCGTCAGGTTGTCAGTGAGCTGGTACCGGGTATCCAGGGTGGTGCCGGGCATGAACACACTCCATCATCGGAAATGGGGGATTTGTCTCCTTCATGATAGAGAGTCACGGCTTGGGTTTTATTGCTATTTTGTGTCGTAAAATCCCTATATCACGAAATGATTGTTTCGTTATGGTGTGATATATGGACAAAACAGATCTGAAAATTCTTCAGTACCTGCAAAAGAACGGGCGCGCGTCGGCGCAGCAAGTGGCCGACGCCGTCGGGTTGTCGGCGGCGCCGGTGTGGCGGCGGGTCAAATCGTTGGAATCCAGCGGCGCGATACTCGGGTACAACGCCCGGGTCAGCCGCAGCCATGTGGGGTTGCGCGGCTGCATGTTCACGCAGATCAGCCTGGAACGGCATTCGGCCGAGATCGTCGACAATTTCATTCGCGCAGTGCGCGACGCGCCCGAGATCCTGGAATGCTATACCGTGACCGGCGATGCGGACTTTCTGCTGAAGGTGCTGGTGGAAAGCGCCGAAGCCTACGACGATTTCCTGCATCGCTTCCTGTTCAATCTTCCGGGCGTGCGCCAGACCCGGACCATCGTCGCCCTGCGCGAGATCAAGCACGAAGTGGAGCTGCCGCTGGCGCTTTGACCGCGCGCGATTCACTTCGGCACGTCGTTTTTCTGGATGTGGTTGTCTGGCCGCGCCGCAGGAGCTCCCGCGAGTGACGCGGCTACCAGTGCAGATAGAACATCGCCTTGGCAAGAAAGACGATGCCTATCATGTGCAGGAAGACACTGACGTGTATGCGCTGGAAGTGCCGGGTCTTGAGCTTGCCCTTGGCGCTAAGCGTCATGGCGGTGATGAAATGCACCAGCACACTGAGGGCCAGCAGGATCTTCAGGCTCAGCAGCGTGCCGAAACTGCTGGCGAACGGGTGCGCCAGCGCGCCGCGGAACTGCCAGGCCATGCCGATGCCGGCTCCGTACAGCACTAGGATCACGAACGGCATGAAACGCCGGGCGCGCTTGCCGATGGCGATCTCGACCGAGCGCATGGCGTCGCGCGGCACCTGCCCGCGTATGCCTTCCAGGATCAGAACTTCGAAAAACACCATGCCCACGAAGATGATGGCGGCGAACAGGTGCAAGGTGATGAGAACGGAATGACTCATGGCGCGGCGGCTCCGGCGGTTTATGAATTGTCACAGCCGGCGCCTGTGGCATTCGGGTACACTCATTCGCGCCGTCGGCCGCTGTTTATATGACGTCGCGGCGCGGTCCGGCGTACTGTTCGCCGGGCGGATTCATTGTAGGGCCGGCACTTGCCAACGCGCGCCATACCACCGTGTCGATTGTGGTCTTGAATGCGCGGTGGGTGCCCACGCCCGATGCTTGCAAGGTATTGGTATGCGCACCGCCATGTTTCACGTCGGCCTCTTCGCCGTCGCCGCCGGCCTGGGTATTGTGCTGGCCGGATGTTCCTCACCCAAGCCGCGCCCTGGGCCCAAACCGGCCGCGCCCGCGCAAGTGGTGTGCCGGGCGGCGCAGCCAGGCGATCCCGCCGTTGGCACGTGGCTGAGCGAATTCCATCGTCGGGGTGTGGCGGGGAAGTACCGCGTGCTGTTCGGGCTGTCGGCCGATGGCACCATGCGATACGAAGACCAGATCAAGCGCGCTGGCACCCCGCCCCAAGGCCTGGAGGAAAGCGGTTGCTGGTCCCGCGATGGAGGCGTGCTGGTGTTGCGCACCACCAAGTCGAACGGGGTGCCAGTGGAACCCGGCGACCCCATCTACACCAACCGCTACACGGTGGTGTCGCAGTCGGCCAGGACATTGACGCTGCGTGGCGAGAATGGCCTGGTCAAAGCCACACGCATGTCGCCGGGGTATCGACTGCCTTACTGATCGGCCCGGGTATGGCCTGCCTTATTGGTCGCTGAGCGCGTCCAGGCGCGCCAGCACCGTGGCACGCCCCAGGATGGTCAATACGGCATCGATGGCTGGTGTCTGTTTGCGGCCGGTGACCGCCACGCGCAACGGGATGGCCAGCTTGGGCATCTTGACGCCGTGTTCTTCCAGCATGGCCTTGATCAGCGCCGACAGCGGAGCGGCCGACCAGTCGGGCAGGCCGGCCGCGCGGCGCGCGAATTCCCGCAGCAGGCCAACGGCATCGGCATCCAGATGCTGGCCGCGCAATTCTTCTGGAGCAGGCTGGTAGGGACCGCAGAACAGCATGGCGCCGTCGGCCAGCTGGTTGAGGGTTTCGGCGCGATCCTTCAGCAGCGCGACCACCGCTTGCAGGTCGACGGCGTCCGGATCGCCCCCCAGTTCGCGGATGCGCGGCGCGACCCGCGCGGCCAGGTCGGCGTCGCCCAGGGCCTTGATGTAATGGGCATTCACCCAGTTGAGTTTCTTGGGATCCCACTGCGCGGCCGACTTGCTCAGGTGCCGGGTATCGAACCATTCCACCAGTTGTTCCCGGCTGAAAATCTCGTCGTCGCCGTGGCTCCACCCCAGTCGGGCGAGGTAGTTGATCATGGCTTCTGGCAGATAGCCGTCACGGTCGTACTGCATGACGTTGACCGCGCCGTGGCGCTTGGACAGTTTCTCGCCGTCGGGGCCGAGGATCATGGGGACATGCCCGTATTGCGGCGGCGTGGCCCCCAGCGCGCGTAAAATGGTGATCTGGCGGGGCGTGTTGTTGACGTGGTCGTCGCCACGGATGACGTGGGTGATTTTCATGTCCCAGTCATCGACCACCACACAGAAGTTGTAGGTGGGGGTGCCGTCGGGGCGGGCGATGACCAGGTCGTCGAGTTCGGTGTTGTCGAAACTGATGGGGCCTTTGATCAGGTCATCCCAGCCGGTGGTGCCGGTTTGGGGGCTCTTGAAGCGCACGACAGGCTTTCGGCCCGCTGGAACGGGCGGCAGGGTCTTGCCGGGCTCGGGGCGCCACGTGCCATCGTAGCGGGGTTTCAACCCGGCTGCGCGCGCTTTTTCACGCATGGCCTCGACTTCTTCCGGGCTGCTGTAGCAATGGTAGGCGGTGCCGGCCTTGAGCATTGTCGCGACCACTTCGCGGTAGCGGTCCATGCGCTGCATCTGGTAGAACGGGCCCTCGTCGGGGCGCATGTCGAGCCATGCCATGGCGTCCAGGATGGCCTGCACGGCCTCGGGGGTGGATCGCTCCAGATCCGTGTCTTCGACCCGCAGCACGAATGTTCCATGATGGTGGCGGGCGTAGGCCCACGAGAACAGCGCGGTGCGAGCGCCTCCCAGGTGCAGGAAACCAGTGGGGGACGGTGCGAAACGGGTGCGTACCGCGGGCGTCGCGGCGGGAACGGCTTGGGTCATGGCTTGATCGGCAAGGCTTCGAATGAAGCCGTTATTTTAGAGTACGAAAAGGTTCCGCATGGGAACAGGGGTTGATCAGAGTATGTTGCGTCATCGTCTTGCCGCGTTGTTCGAGCCGTGTTCGCTGCTGGTGCTGGCCGATCGAGACCTGCCCATCGCGCATGCGGCGCCGTCGGCGCTGGCGGGTCGCGTCGAGTTCGTGGAGGTGGGAGGCGATGGCGCCATGGTGGTACCGCCGCGCCCGGCGGGTGTCGCCGAGGGTGACAGGCTGGATGCCGCGCTGGTGTGTGTGGCATCCGTCCATATTCCCCGGGCGCTCGAGGCCTTGGCACCGCTTCGCCCGCGCGCGGTGGTGTTGCTGAGGCACCCTGAGACGACCACTGACCCGATCGAGGACATGGCCTATTGCCAGACCTGGGCCCGCCTGCATGATTGTGAGTTGCTGGGGCCGCATTCCACGGGCGTGCAACGCCCTGTCTACGGATTGAATCTCAGCCACGAGACCCGGCCGGCGCTGGTGGGCAGGGTGGCGTTGGTGACGCAGTCGCAGTCGCTGACCGGCGCGGTGCTGGATTGGGCCGAGGATATTCGTCTGGGCTTTTCCACGGCGATCTCCCTGGGCGACGAGGCGGTCATCGATGTCGCCGCCGTGCTCGATTATCTGGCCATGGATGCCCAAACCGACAGTATCGTGCTGTACCTGGAGAACACGGCATCATCGCGTCGATTCGGCAGTGCCCTGCGCGCGGCGGCCAGCATCAAGCCGGTGGTGGTGCTCAAGACCGGGCATGGGCGGTTTGATCCAGCCTCGTCCGAGGACGCAGTGTTCAATGCGTTGTTGCGGCGTGTTGGCGCGGTGCGGGTCCGGTATTTCGTCCAGCTGTTTTCGGCGCTCAAGGTGCTGACCTACGCACAACGCCCGCGTGGCCGGCGCGTCGCGTTGTTTTCCAACGGCCATGGCGCGGCGCAACTGGCGATCGATGCGATGGGGCCCGGCGCCAAGGTGTTTTGCGCCGAGCTGTCCAGAGCCACCGCCACCGAGCTTGGCGAAATGCTGGATGCGCGCGCCCAGGTGGAGAACCCGGTGGTGACGCACGCGCCATTGGATCCTGGCACGGTGGACCGGGCGTTGCGGGTACTGGTGCGGGATCCGGGTGTCGACGGGGTGCTGGTGCTGCTGACGCCGGATCCGTTGGCGGATATCGCCGGGGTGGTGTCGGTGCTGGCGCGGCTTTCCCGCGAAGCGCGCAAGCCGGTTGTTGTTTCTCTGCTGGGTGACGCGGGCATGCGCCCGTTGCGCCATGTTCTTGACGAAGTGGGGGCCCCGGCCTTTCGCACGCCGGAGACGGCGGCCAATGCGTTTGGCATTCTTGCGTCCTATCACTATAACCAGGAGCTCGCGCGCCAGATACTTCCCCCGGAGCCGCTCGGACTGCCGGTGCGGTCGGATCGGGCGCGGGCCGTGCTGGAAGGCGTTCGCGCCGATGGCCGGCGGGACCTTACCCCTTCCGAATGTCAGGACCTCTTTGCGTGTTTCCATGTCCCGATCACACTCAGGTCGGGTCCGGGCGAGGATGATGGCCATGGCGAGAACACGGTGCCTATGGCCATACGGGTTCGACGCGATCCCCGTTTCGGGCCTTTCGTGGTGTTTGGCGTGGGGGGGAGCCAGGCCGTGCTGTCCGCGGGCGACGAGGGGGTGGAGTTGCCGCCGCTCAACGGCCATCTGGCTCGGCAGTTGGTTCGGCGCAGTGCGCTGTGGCGCCGTGTCCTGTCGCGCGAACTGGGAGTCGCGGCTTGCGAATCTTTACAGGAGGCTTTGGAAAGGATTTCGGACATGGTCTGCGACCTGCCGGACATGGAAGATCTCGAGATCGACATGTTGTTCGCGCATGGCGCGCGGTTGCTGACCTCCCGCGTCACACTGAGCCTGACATCGGCCATCGAGAGTGCCGCGCCGCAGACGACGGGGTATCGGCATATGGCGATCCATCCGTATCCCACCCGTCTGGTGCAGGCCCGGGTGTTCAAGGATGGCGCGCCGTGGACGATGCGCCCCATCCGTCCGGAGGACGCCGAGGCGCTGCAGGTTTTCGTGCGGGGCCTGTCGGATGAATCGCGCTACATGCGGTTTGTGTCGATGCTGCGCGAATTGACGCCGGCGATGCTGGCGCGGTACACGCGCATCGATTACGACAGGGAATTGGCGTTGGTGGCGGCTGTCCAGGTGCCGAACCCTGAGCACCGGGGGCATCCGCGCGACGAGATCGTGGGGTTCGCGCATTATCTGCGCAATGCGGACGGGCGGGGGGCGGAGTATGCACTGGTGATCGCCGATGCGTGGCAGCACCATGGATTGGGGCATGTGCTGATGCGGGGTTTGATCACGGCGGCGCGGGAGCAGGGGCTGGCGTATATAGACGGGGTGGTGCTGACGGGCAATCGGCCGATGCTGGGGTTGATGACGCATCTGGGGTTCAAGAATGATCCCGACGAGGAGGATCCGGGGATGCGGCGGGTGTGGTTGGATTTGGGGGAGGGCGCCGTTGCTTCTTGAGTCGGTTGGCCGGCTTGCGACAAAGTCGGCCCGACCCTGGGTGCCCGCCCCGCTCTTGCTGTGTCGTGGGGTGGTGGTGTCGTGGGGTGGTGGGTTGGTTACTTCAATACGGTATTCAGGAAATCGGCGATGTCGGCGATTTCCTGCGGACAGACCGAGTGCGGCATGGGGTAGGTCTTCCAGTGGACGTCGTAGCCCATGTCGGTCAGGCGTTGGTGCGATGCCTGGGCGCGCGGCAGCACGACGACGGGATCCAGGGTGCCGTGGGCAAGGAAAATGGGGGTGTTCTGGTTGGCGGTGTGGCGCTCGGCCGTTACCGTGTCGGCCAGAGGCAGGTAGCCCGAGAGGCCCATGATGCCGGCCAAGGGGTGGTCCAGTCGCAGGCCGGTGTGCAAGGCCATGGCGCAGCCTTGGGAGAAGCCGGCGAGAACCAGGTTTTCGGTGGAGATGCCGCGTGCGTTTTCGCGTTCGATCAGCGTGCGCACCAAGGCTTCGGAATCACGTATGCCCTGGTCGTCTTCACGACGCACGAGGTCGGGCGTAAGTATGTCGTACCAGGCGCGCATGGGCATGCCGCCGTTGATGCTGACGGGGCGGACCGGGGCATGGGGAAAGACGAAGCGCAGACGCGGATTCGAGGACAGTCGCAGTTCGGGAACGATGGGGGCGAAGTCGTTGCCGTCGGCTCCCAGGCCATGCAGCCAGATGATGGCGTGCGTGGGGTTGGGGGCGGTTTCTATTTCGATGCGGTCGGAGAGCGTGTTCGTGTTCATATGGGGAAGTGGATCATCGCGGGCACGTTCGTGTTCATTCAGGAGGCAGGCGCTTCAGTCGAGGGCGTGTCGGGCTGCGCTGTGGCGGATGTGTCGGCGGGGGTGCCGGCCGACAGGGCCTTGAGGGCCTGGAACAGGGCGCGATAGTGTTTGCGGATGGGTTCCTGGCCGGCTTGCAGGGTCTGGTTCTGCTGTCGCTCACGGCGGCCGGCGCGGATCAGGGCGCGTAGTTGCTGCACGTCGGCGCCCGGGTAGTCCTGCAGCAGCTGGGTGAGGGCATCGTCGTCGTTGAGCAGTAGATCGCGCAGTGCTTCCAGGCGGTGCATGGACCGGGTTTCCTCGCGTGAACCGTTGGCCCAGGTGTCGAGCTGCACGCGGATGGCTTCCGCGGGGGCTTTGCGCATCAGTTTGCCGACGTAGTGGATCTGGCGCCGTCGGCCTTCGCGGCTGTGTGTCCGCTGGGCCAGCAGGATGGCGTCATAAAGAGGTTCGGCCAGATCGAGTTGCCGGAGTCGGTCAACGGGCAGATCCACCAGTTGTTTGCCAAGGTCGAGCAGCGCGTGCATGTCGCGCTTGACCTGGGATTTGCTGGGTTTGTCGTCGTCCGTCGGTTCCGACGGCGCATCCAGCGGTGCGGTATCGTTGTGGGGCATGGGGTTGGAAGAGGGCGGCATTAATTCGCTATGATAACCGTCTTGAGGATCCTCTGGATAAGCCACAGGTGGTCGTGCGGCGCGGTGGCTTGCCCAGAGGATCCTTTGTTGGGCCGGCCCGTTCGGGTGGCATTCCCGACAGCCCATTTCCGGATCGAATGAAAGAGTCTCATATGAATCAGAACGCCGTTTCAGAATTGCCGATCGCCGAGAATCAAGGCCGGTTCCGGGATCTTGTGCGCCAGGCGCTTGACGAGGCGCGCGCGCTGGGCGCCTCGGACGCGGTGGCCGAGGTGTCGGAAAGCCGTGGCCTGTCGGTCTCGGTGCGCAAGCTCGCGCTCGAAACGGTGGAGCAGACGCGCGACCGCTCGCTGGATGTCACCGTGTACGCCGGGCAGCGGCGCGGGTCGGCTTCGACGTCCGATTTTTCCGCCGACGCCCTGCGCCAGACGGTCGAGGCCGCGTGGCACATCGCTCGCTACACGGCGCCAGATCCGGCTGCGGGGTTGCCCGAAGCGGAATTTCTCGCGCATGACGTGTCCGATCTGCGCCTGCATCATCCCTGGAGCTTGTCGGCCGAAGAAGCCGCCGAACTGGCGCTGAGGGTGGAACGCGCGTCTCGCGCGGTCAGTCCGCTCGTGACCAACACCGAAGGCGCATCGGTTGGCACGCTCGAGGGGCATTTCGTCATGGGCAACAGCCGAGGATTCCTCGGCGGATATCCGTATTCCCGTCATAGCCTGTCGGTGGCGCCGATCGCCGGAAAAGGCGCGGCCATGCAGCGTGACTACTGGTACAGCGCCGCGCGCGATCCGGCCAATCTGGCCGACCCAGAGGCCGTGGGCCGCTATGCCGCCGAGCGCACGCTGGCCAGGTTGTCGGCGCGGCGCATTCCCACGGGCAAGTTTCCTGTGCTCTTCGAGGCGCCGCTGGCGGTGGGGTTGCTGGGCGCGCTGGTGCAGGCGGTCAGTGGCGGCGCGTTGTACCGCAAGGCCAGTTTCCTGCTGGATTCACTGGGTAAACCGGTCATGTCCGGGCATGTCGATATCGACGAAGATCCGCACATCGTGGGAGCCATGGGCAGCGCGCCTTTCGATGACGAAGGGGTGCGCACGCAGCCTCGCCGATTGGTCGACGCGGGTGTGCTGCAGGGGTATTTCCTGTCCAGCTACACAGCGCGCAAACTCGGCATGGCATCCACCGGCAATGCCGGCGGCTCGCATAATCTTGTCCTGTCATCGCGCCTGACGCGTCCGAAAGACGATTTCCGCGCCATGTTGCGCAAACTGGGCACCGGGCTGCTGGTCACAGAACTGATGGGGCAAGGCGTGAATTACGTCACGGGGGATTATTCCCGTGGCGCTTTTGGCTACTGGGTCGAGAACGGTGTCATCATGCACGCCGTGCAAGAGATCACCATCGCCGGGCACTTGGCCGACATGTTCCAACGGATTGTTGCCGTGGGGGCCGACACCATCACCCGGGGGTCCAAGACCACAGGCTCGATTCTGATCGAGCAGATGGCGGTGGCGGGTACCTGAAACCGGGCCATGCGCCGGCGCCGTGGCGTTTCAGTGCCCGTGCGGCGGGAGCCGGCGCGAAAGGGCTGTCGCCGGAGCTTCTCTGGCGCTATACGCCCAGGTAGGCCTGAAGCACGCGCGGATGGCCGAGCAGTTCCTTGCCGGTTCCCGTCAGCGCCATGCTGCCGTTTTCCAGCACGTAGCCTTGCTGGGAGATCTTCAGTGCCTGCCGGACGTTCTGCTCCACCAGGAACAGAGTCAAGCCGTCGGCGTTGATGGCGCGCAGGGCCTGGAAGATTTCCTGGACCACGATGGGGGCCAGCCCCATGGACGGCTCATCGAGCAGCAGCAGGCGTGGCTTGGCCATGAGCGCGCGTGCGATGGCCAGCATTTGCTGCTCGCCGCCCGACAGGTTGCCGGCCAACCCCTCGAGGCGTTCTTTCAGCCTCGGGAAAAGCGCGAACACGTAGTCGAAATCCTTGAGCGCCACGCCGCCGCCCTGGCGGTACGCCCCGAGTTCAAGGTTCTCGCGCACGGTCATGGTGGTCAGGATGGCCCGGCCTTCGGGTACCTGCACAATGCCGCGCGCCACGACCTGGTGCGGTGCGAGCCGCGTGATGTCTTCACCCTCGAAGAGCACGGACCCCGCCAATTTGGGCAACAGGCCGGACAGGGCGAGCAGTGTGGTCGACTTGCCGGCGCCATTGGCGCCAACCAGCGCCGTGATGCCGCCCTGCTCGAGTGCCAGGTCAATGCCGCGCACCGCCTCGATCTTGCCGTAGTGGACGGTCAGGTTGCGCACTTCCAGCGCGGCGCTCATGCATGCACCTCGGTGTCGTCGTCGTCGCGGCCCAGGTAGGCCTCGATGACTTCTTCGTTGTTGCGGATCGCCTCGGGTTGACCTGAGGCGATGATTTTGCCGAAATTCAGCACCGCGATCTCGTCGCACAACCCCATGACGAAATGCATGTCGTGCTCGATCATGAGGATGGTGTAGCCGCGGTCGCGAATGGCCCGGATTTCGTGCATGAGTTCGGCGCGTTCGCCGGTGTTCATCCCGGCCACGGGTTCGTCGAGCAGCAACAGCTTGGGCTCGGTGGCCAGTGCGCGTGCCAGTTCGAGGCGGCGCTGCTCGCCGTAGGAAAGGTTGTCCGCCAGGTCATGGGCCTTGTGATCCAGCTTGAGCCAGGTCAGGAGCTCCATGGCGCGGTCGCGCGCCTGGGTCTCCTGGCGCCTGAACGCGGGTAGCCCGAACAACAGATCGGACACGCCGTAATGCATGTGCCGGTAAGAGCCGACCACCACGTTCTGGAGCAGCGTCATTTCTTTGAACAGGCGGATGTTCTGGAACGTGCGGGCAAGGCCCAGGCGCGTGATGCGATGCGGCTTCTGGCCGATCAGGCTGCGGCCCTCGAACAGGATGTCGCCCCCATTCGGGGAGAGCAGGCCGGTGATCAGGTTGAACACCGTGGTCTTGCCAGCGCCGTTGGGGCCGATCAGGCCGAAGATCGCACCTTCAGGCACCTTGACATTGACGTCATGCAGGACATGCAGCCCACCGAAGTGGATGGAGATCGAGGAGAGCTCAAGCACGGCGTTTGCTCCCCTTGCGAAGCCAATGCGCATAGCGGGCGGGGTCCCAGATACCGCGGGGCAGGAACAACACGATGAGCACGAGGATCAGTCCGTTGGCGACCAGACGGAAACTGTTGAAGCCACGCAGGACTTCGGGCAGCAAGGTGATGATGCTGCTGCCGATCACCGGGCCGACCAACCCGCCGATGCCACCCAGGATGGTCATGGTCAGGATTTCCACGGCGCGTTCGAAGCCGTATTCGTTGGGGCCGATGTAAAAGGTCAGGTGGGCGTCGAGCGCGCCGGCCAGGCCGGCGATCGCCGCGCCCAGGACGAAGGCGAGCAGCTTGTTGGAGCGGACATTCACGCCCATCAGGCTGGCGGCGGTTTCGTCGCCGCGTATGGCGTCGAAGGCACGGCCCACTTTCGAGACCTTCAGGCGCCACAGAACCAGCAGCACAATGATGACGGCGAGCAGCACGTGCCACCATTGCGTGAGTTGCGGAATGCCGTTCAACCCCAGCGCGCCGCCGGTGATGGATTGGGTGTTGAGCACGATCACCCGGACCACCTCGCCGAAAGCCAGGGTGGCCATGGCCAGGTACACGCCCGACAGGCGTATGGTGGGTAGCCCGATGATGGCCGCCAGAATGGCCGGGGCCACCATGCCCGCCGCGAGCGAGACGGGAAACGGCATGCCGAGGCTCATGGTGCAGATCGCGGCCGCGTAGGCGCCTATGCCCATGAAGGCGGCATTGGCGATGGACAGCATGCCGCAGACCAGCGTCAGCCAGATTGACAGGGCCAGCAGGGCGTTGGTGCCCAGCGACATGACGACATTGCCATAAATGGCCCAGAAGGTTGCCAGACTACCCATGTTGCCTTATGCCTTGCGCTGGACAGCTTTGCCGAACAGCCCCTGCGGGCGCAGCAGCAGCACCAGGAACAGCAGGCCGAACGCCACAGCGTCGCGTGTGGTTGAGCCGATGAAAGCGACCGAGAGGACTTCGGAGAAGCCGAGGAAGAGCCCGCCGATCATGGCACCGGGGATGCTGCCCAGCCCCCCCAGGATGACCACGGCGATGCCTTTGCGGAGAATGGGTTCGCCCATCAGGGGATAAAGAGCGTTGGAATACAGGCCGATGAGCACGCCCGCGATGCCGCCCAGGCCACCGGCCACGAAGGATGTGGTCAGGAACAGGCGCTCGACATTGATGCCGAGTAGCCAGGCCGCCTTGGGAGATTCGGCGATGGCGCGAAGCGCCCGCCCGAAGCGGGTGCGGCGCATGACGTACATCAGCGCCAGCATGAGGGCGAACGAAAGAAAGATGATGCCGACTTCAATGACGGTCATGTGCAGCCCGCCCAGCATGAACGACTGGTTGGGAATCGTGCCCGTCGGGAAGCGCAGATTGTTGGGGCCGAAGATGCCTTGCGCCCCGTTGGTGAGGATGATGCCTATGCCGATGGTGGCGATCATCGGGATGAGGTGCGGCGCGCCACGGTGTCGCAGCGGCCGCAGAACGAGCCAGTCTATGATCGCGCCCAGCGCGCCCGCAGCCAGGAATGACACGATCAGCCCCGCCCAAAGCGGCAGGCCGAGCGTGGCGATGGCATACAGCGCCGCATAGGCGCCGGCCATGAAGACCGCGCCATGCGACAGGTTGATGACGCCAAGAACGCCGAACACCAGCGTGAAGCCCAGCGCGAACAAAGCGTATACGCATCCCAGGGACAGGGCGTTGATGAGTTGCTGTTCCAGCATGCGGTGCTATTCCGTGGCTACGACGTTCTTGGGGTGCGCTTACTTTTCGATGGTGTATTTGCCGTTGTCCGTCACGCTGATGATGGCGGTTTGCTTGGCGTCATAACCAGCGGGTTTGCCGGCCTTGTTCTTGGCCTGGACGAACTCGAAAGGCCCGGTGGCGCCGGTCCACTTGACCGAGGGCAGGGCGTTGCGCAATGCCGTGCGATCGGCGGCGAGGTTGCCGGTGAGCTTGATGTGCTTGAGCGCCTGCGCGACGATGTGTGTGGCATCGTAGGACTGTGCCGCGAACTGATCGGGAGCCGAGTGGAACTTGGCCTTGTACGCAGCGACGAACTTGTCGTTCTCGGGCGTGTGGTTGTCGATGGACCAGGGGCTGCCCACCCACAGATTGTTAGAGGCCGCGCCCGGCGCCAGCGTGAAGATCTTGACGGAATTCATGCCGTTGCCGCCAATGAACGGAACCTTGATGCCGAGCTGGCGGGCCTGCACCATGATGGGGGCGCCTTCGGCCAGCAGTGCCGACAGGACGATGGCGTCTGGGTGCGTGCTTTCGATTTTGGTCAGTTGGGCTTTGAAGTCGACATCGCCCTTGGAGAAGGTTTCCGTCGCCGTGACGGGAATCTTCAGGTCGGCCAGGGCCTTCTTGAAGTTGTCGTAGCCGCTCGTGGTGAAGACGTCGTCATTGCCGTAGAGCACGGCCACTTTCTTGATGCCGAGTTTGCGCTGGGCGACGGCAAGCGTGACGGGCAGGACGTCGGCCTCGGTCACGGAATTGCGGAAGATGTAGTTGCCGATGGACGTGATGCCATTGGCGGTGTTGGACGTGCCGAACGCGACCGTCTTGGATGCCTGGGCGATTGGGTCGGCGGCTTGGGCGGAATTCGACAGGGTCGGGCCGAAGATCATCAGGACCTTGTCCTGGAAGATCAGTTTCTTGAAGACGTTGATGGCCTCGTCTTTCTTGCCTTGTTCGTCTTCGACGACGAATTTGATCTTGTCGCCGTTGATGCCGCCCGCGGCATTGATCTCGGAGGCAGCCAGCTCGAAGCCATTCTTGATGGAGTGGCCGTACTGGGCGGCGCCGCCCGACAGGGCTTCAGCCATGCCGATGTTGATGTCGCCCGCGTGCGCGACGGACAGGCTGCCCGCGGCGATGAGGGAAGCCAGGAGTATCTTGCGTGTGCTGTGCATGGTGAACGCCCTTTCTTGGTATTCAGTTGGAAACACGCGGGAATGGGTGTATCCCCGGCATTCCTGCGCCGCCTGCGCCCTGTTGGGTTTGGCAAGGATCGGATTATCACGCAATTCGTTGCAGATTAAAACCCATGGAAAACGATAACTGGCCGGGTACTTACCTGTTCGGACCCTGATCGTCGCGTCAACGAGGGTGCGTTCACTCAGCCAGCGACCCGCCACGGCATCGCCGTGGCCGCCTGGTGATGCCGTGGCGGCTTACTGGCGATCGCGACATAGTTCGCCCTGGCAGGGTGGTTCCAGCTATTTGTTGGGAAATCAGTGGATTGTGCTATGATAGCAAGCTTTCCAGCGGATTTTCTGGGCCTTGATTCATCGCTTCGGTTGTTGGCTGTGGCCAGGTTGGCACGGCGGGTGCGGTGGAATCAATGTGGCGTATCTGTGTAGAGGTATCTGCAAATAAGCGATACAGCAAAGCAAATACAGCGACAGTGTACGGGCGGGATACAACGCCTAGACAGGGTCATTGTGAATTCGCCGGGAAACAAAGCGGTGCGCCTGGATGCCAGGTGCGCAATTCAATATTTTTTCAGGAACCATCATGAAGACCTTCGTGGCCAAGCCGCATGAAGTCAAGCGTGACTGGTACGTGATTGACGCCAAGGGCAAAGTCCTGGGTCGTGTGGCCAGCGAAGTCGCACGACGTTTGCGCGGTAAACACAAACCAGAATTCACGCCTCACGTTGATACGGGTGACTATATTGTCATCATCAACGCGGCGGATATCGTCGTCACCGGCAACAAGTCGCTTGACAAGAAATACTACCGGCATTCGGGCTATCCCGGCGGTGTGTACGAAACCAACTTCCAGAAAATGCAGCAGCGTTTTCCTGGCCGCGCTCTGCAGAAGGCCGTGAAGGGCATGTTGCCCAAGGGTCCGCTGGGCTACGCCATGGCCAAGAAGCTGAAGGTTTACGCCGGCGCCGAGCACCCTCATTCTGCTCAGCAGCCCAAACCGCTGGAATTCTAAGGAAAGGTCATGATCGGTAACTGGAATTACGGAACTGGCCGCCGCAAGACTTCGGTGGCGCGCGTGTTCCTCAAGAAAGGGTCGGGCAAGATCGTCGTCAACGGCAAGCCCGTCGACGAATACTTCGCTCGCGAAACCGGCCGCATGGTCGTGCGGCAGCCCCTGAGCCTCACGGGCCACCTGGAGTCGTTTGATTTTCACATCAACGTCCATGGCGGTGGTGAAAGCGGCCAGGCTGGCGCGGTGCGCCACGGCATCACGCGTGCGCTCATCGACTACGACGAAACGCTGAAATCCCCGCTCAAGCAAGCCGGGTTGGTCACGCGTGACGCCCGCGAAGTCGAACGCAAGAAGGTCGGCTTCCACAAGGCGCGTCGGCGCAAGCAGTTCAGCAAGCGCTGATCGTTCCGTGCGGACGCCTGGCGCGTCCGGCACGGCCGCCAAAAGCCCCGGCCACGGCTGGGGCTTTTGGCTTTTGTGGCGCACCTGGCTTGTGGCAGGCCGGCGCGTGGCTTCAGGCATGTGACATTTGGGTCACTCCCGCCAAACCAGGGGCCGGGATGTCGCATAATAATGTTTTGACGAGCAACCTGTATTGGGAATCAACATGAGCCAGGCATCCTCATCGCGCATCAAGGTCGGCATCGTGGGCGGCACCGGGTACACCGGCGTCGAGCTTCTGCGTTTGCTGTCGGTCCATCCCGACGTCGAACTCAAGGCCATCACATCACGATCCGAGGATGGCATGCCGGTGGCCGAGATGTTTCCCAACTTGCGCGGGTTGGTCGACCTGAGCTACCAGACTCCCGACGCGGCGTCGCTCTCTGATTGCGATGTGGTGTTCTTCGCCACCCCGCACGGTGTCGCCATGGATCAGGCGCGCGAATTGTTGCGCCACGACGTCCGTATCATCGATCTGGCGGCGGACTTCCGCCTGCACGATACCCGGGCCTTCGAGAAGTGGTACAAGATGCCGCACGCGTGCCCCGATATCCTGGCCGATGCGGTGTACGGTCTGGCCGAGGTGAACCGCGACAAGATCGCCAAGGCGCGGGTCGTGGGTAATCCGGGGTGCTATCCCACCACGGTCATCCTTGGCCTGCTGCCGCTGCTGGAACAGGGGCGCCATCTGATCGATCCCGCCCATATCGTCGCCGATTGCAAGTCGGGCACGTCCGGGGCTGGCCGCAAAGCCGCCGTGGGCAACCTGTATTCCGAAGCCGGCGACAATTTCAAGGCGTATGCCGTGAAAGGGCACCGTCACCATGCCGAGATTTCCGAGCAATTGGGTGGCTTGGTGGGCGGGCCGGTTGGGGTGTTGTTCGTGCCCCACCTGGTGCCGATGATCCGTGGCATGTTCTCCACCATTTATGCGCCGCTGCTGCCTGGGGCGCGTGGCACCGATTTCCAGGCGTTGTTCGAGCGGCGCTACGCCAACGAGGCGTTCATCGATGTCATGCCCGCCGGCAGCCTGCCCGAAACCCGTTCTGTGCGGGCGTCCAACTACCTGCGCATCGCTCTGCATCAGCCCGAGGGGGCCGATCATCTCGTCATCCTCGTGGTGCAAGACAATCTGGTCAAGGGGGCGGCCGGTCAGGCTGTGCAGAACATGAACATCATGTTTGGCCTGCCCGAGCAGGCGGGTTTGCGGCACGTGGCGGTATTACCCTGACGTACGCGCCAGCCTCCGGGAACCCCGGGGCGGCCAGGAGGTCTATGCATCATGACTCCAAAGCCCACCCACATACCCGGTTCCGCTGTGAAGCCGCCTGACGCAGCCCGGTCGCGCTGGCCAGGGTTGTTGCTCGCGCTGTTGATCGGGTTGGTAGTCGGTTTTTTCGCGTCGCGCGCCTGGCTGGCGAATCGGGGGCTTGATCGATACGATCAACTCAAAGCGCGGTTCGATCAGTTGTCGACGCAGTCGCGGGCCGATGCCGACCGCCTGCAGGCGCAGGCAGACAAACTACAGGGCGAGCTGGACGTCGAACTGGGCGCGCGCAAGGGGTTGGAGGCGTCGCTCGCGACCGCGCAGCGCGAGTTGGGGCGCACCCGCGATCAGTTGGCGTTCTTCCGGCAACTGTTCCCGCCCGGCCCCAGCGGGTCGGTCAACATCCGGGCGCTGGAAGTGCGCCAGCAGGGCCCGGCGTTGGCCTACAAAGTGCTGCTCAGCCGTAATGCCGCGCCCGGCTCCCTGTTCAAGGGTAGCCTGCGCTTCGTGGCGCAGGGCCAGGAGAAGGGCAAAACGGTTAAAATCACCCTGATGCCTTTACGCGTCGCCCAGCCGGCGACGCCTGCAAACACCGACGAACTGGCCCTGAGCTTCGACCAGTTCCAGCGCAGCGAGGGCAAGCTGGCGCTGCCAACCGGGTTCACGCCCCAGTCGGTTATGCTGAGCGTGCTCGAGGGCAATGCGGTGCGCGTGACGCGCACCGTCAAACTGTCGCCCTGATCGCCCGTTTGTGGCCTGTTCGCGGCCTTGTGCCGACCTGGAGTTTTTCATGAATGCCCTGATCGAAACCGTCGACTTGCAAGCGCCTCCGTCGCCGCTCGTGTTCACCGATGCGGCCGTTGCCAAAGTCAAAGATCTGCTGGCCGAAGAGGACAACCCGGAGCTGAACCTGCGGGTGTTCGTCCAGGGCGGTGGGTGTTCCGGTTTTCAGTACGGTTTCACCTTCGATGAAACCACCAACGATGACGACACCGTGGTGGACAAGGATGGCGTCAAGCTCCTCATCGACCCCATGAGCTTCCAGTACCTGGTCGGCGCCGAGATCGACTACAAGGACGATCTCGAGGGGGCCCAGTTCGTCATCCGCAATCCCAACGCCGTGTCCACCTGTGGGTGCGGTTCGTCCTTCTCGGCCTGAGGCTGGCGGCTCCGGATGCCCGAAGGCGTGGCGTTGGCCGGGCCGCTTGCGCAACGAGCACGGGCTCAGGCCGGGTAACGAGCGCCCAGAGGCGTGGCGTGGCGAGCTCCTGTCACGCTTGGCAGGCCGGCCGCATGGCCTGCCCCATGTGCCCAGGCCAGCCAGGCGAAGGCCAGGGCTTCAACCATCTGCACCGGTACGCCCAACTCGGCGGATGACACCACCGGGCGGTTCAAATAATGCGTGAGTGTGGCCATCAGGCCATCATTGAGCGCGCCCCCCCCGCACACCACGATGTCTTGTGTTTGCGGCGCGTGCGCGGCAATGGCGTCGGCCACGGTGCGTGCCGTCAGGTTGCGCAAGGTGGCCTGGATATCGTTGTCACGCATGCCACGGGCCTCTGGAATGGCCAGTCGCCGTGCCAGCCATTGGCGGTTGAACCGGTCGCGGCCGGTTGATTTCGGTGGCGGCAGTCTGAACCAGGGCTCGCTCTCCACCATCACGTCCAGCAATTCTTCGCCCGCGTGGCCGGTGGCCGCCCATTTTCCATCGGCGTCATAGGTGGCGCCGGTCTTCTCTTGGCACCACATATCCATCAGGACATTGGCCGGCCCCGTATCGAAGCCTCTTACTGGCTCGTTTGGTGCAAGGAGCGTGACATTGGCGATGCCTCCGAGGTTCAGCACGGCGCGCGGGTGGTCGCATTGGAACAGCGCCTGGTGAAAGGCCGGAACCAGCGGGGCGCCTTGCCCGCCCGCCGCCACATCGCGGGAACGGAAATCGGCCACGACATCGATACCGGTCAGTTCGGCCAGAACCGCGGGGGCGTTGAGTTGAATCGTGTAGCCCGCTTCGGGGCGGTGCCTGACGGTTTGCCCGTGCGCGCCGATGGCCGCGACGTCGGGCGCACCGACCTTCGCCCTGGCCAACAACTGGCCGATGGCGTCGGCGTACAGTTTCGCCAACGCGTTGGCGGCCAGCGCCGCGCGTTCGAGTTCGTTGTCGCCCGGGCTGTTCAGCGCCAGAAATTCCCGCCGGAGTGTTTCTGGCATGGGCATCGATACTTGGGCCATGATACGAGGCGGCCCGACTGGCGGGAAATCCGCCAGGACGCCGTCTATGCCGTCAGTGCTGGTGCCCGACATCAGGCCCGCGTACAACATGTGTGTCATGTGCTGGAACGTTTAGCGGCTGGCCACTTGGATATGATGATCCTGCAGGTCCGCCAGCATTGCGATTTGTCCTTTGTAGGAGGAGGTGGTGCGCTGGAAGGCTGCAAGTTCGCCACCGTCGAGCTTGAACGCCACGGGCAGGCTGGCGGACAACGGGTTGACGGGCTTGTTGTCGATGCGGAATTCATAGTGCAGATGCGGGCCGGTGGCCCAACCCGTGGCGCCCACATAGCCGATGACCTGGCCCTGCTTCACGTGGTCGCCCTTGCGCAGGCCGGACGCGAACCGGCTCTGGTGCGCATAGACGGTCGAGTAGTCGTGGGGGTGTTGCAGAATAATGATGTTGCCGTAGCCGCGTTGTTGGCCGATGAACTTGACCACGCCATCGGCGGTGGCGTGAATGGGCGTGCCACTGGGCGCCGCGTAGTCGACGCCCTCGTGTTTGGTCCATTTCTTGTGCAGCGGGTGCATCCGCATGCCGAATGTGGAGCTGATGCGGGTGAACGCGATGGCGGTGCGCAGGAACGCGCCTTTCAGGCTACGTCCGCTGAAATCGTAGTAGCCGCCCGTGCCGTTCTTGGGCTGGAACCACACTGCCTGGTATGTGTGGCTGTCATTGACGAACTCCAGCGCCAGAATGCGCCCGGCGCCGACGTCCTGGCCATTATGTGAATACGACTGATAAACGATCTGGAAGCGGTCGCCCTTGCGCAGATCTTTGATGAAGTCGATCTTGCTGTCCAGAATGTTGGCCATCTGCAGGGTGATGGCGTCGGGAATGCCGGCCGCGTCGGTGGCGCCGAACAGGGACGAGTGGATTTCGCCTTCGGCGACACGCATGCGCACATCGGCGTCCTCGGTGCGTTCCACTGCGGTGAAGCCGCCTTTTTCGTCAGGGCGCACCTCGAGCCATTTGGCGACGTACTGGCCGTTTTCTTCCGCGCCTGGCGTGTGATCGTAGCGCAGCCAGGAAAGCGCGCCGTTTTCATCCACGCCCGCTTCCATGAGGCGGCCTGGATACAATTTGTAGATGGACCGCGCGTCCTTGTCGTGTGTCAGGAATTTCAGCAGCCCGGGTTCGCGCACGTCCAGCCGGGACAGCAAAGCAGCCAGCGTGTCGCCGCGTCGAATGCGGGTCTGATGCACGAACGGCGACGAGAAATGCTGGGAAGGCTGGGGGAACGGATCGGGTAGCGCAAGTTCCGCGCGGGCCTGATAAAGGTTGGGCAGTGCGTCGTGGCTGTCGGGGTTGACGACTGCGAGCGCGGCGGCCGTGACGAACAGTCCTAGAGCAACGACAAGCAAACCAGTTTTGAGGAAGGGGGGATGAAGACGGACCGCGTCGCGGTCATTTGAAGCAGGGGGAGTGCTGGTATTCCCTGTCTTGGACATAAGCTGGAGCCTGGTTGTTCGATAGATTCGAGTGTTTTCAGATACAGCGAAAGCTTCCCGGGACGCAAGCCTTGCGGGCTGTCGTGCTCAGGTGCTTTGCTTTGTTAAGATGGGGGATGCGTCGCACGGCCGTTTTACCGACTGCCCTGCACCTACCGCTCAATGCCGATGGCAGTGCCGACGACCTAATGCCGGCTGTGCAGAACCGTGTTCGCACGCTATCCTAGCGCATTAATTGGAATTTTTCGAGCCTTTTTTCATATTTTCCTGATACGCCTGTTTCCATGATTCCTGCCGAAGCCCCTGTCACCCCCGAAGTCGAGACCGGCCTGCGCGTCGCCAAGCGCGGGTGTGACGAATTGTTGGTCGAGTCTGAGTTCGTTCGAAAGCTCGCCCGTAGTCGCGCCACCGGCGTGCCGTTGCGCATCAAGCTGGGGCTGGACCCCACCGCGCCGGACATCCATCTGGGGCACACCGTGGTGCTCAATAAAATGCGCCAGCTGCAGGATCTCGGGCACCGGGTCATCTTCCTCATCGGCGACTTCACCTCCATGATCGGCGACCCCAGCGGCCGCAACGTGACGCGCCCACCACTGACGGCCGAGCAGATTCGCGCCAATGCCGAGACGTATTACGCGCAGGCCAGCCTGGTGCTCGATCCCGAGCGCACCGAAATCCGCTACAACTCCGAATGGTCCGACCCGCTCGGTGCGCGCGGCATGATCCAACTGGCTTCGCGCTATACGGTGGCGCGCATGATGGAGCGTGAAGATTTCACCCGTCGTTTCAAGGGCGGCATCCCGATTTCGGTGCATGAGTTCCTGTACCCCCTCATGCAGGGGTATGACTCGGTCGCGCTGCAGGCTGACCTGGAGCTCGGCGGCACCGATCAGAAGTTCAACCTGCTGGTCGGGCGCGAGTTGCAGAAGGAATATGGCCAGGAACCCCAGTGCATCCTGACCATGCCACTGCTAGAAGGAACCGATGGCGTCGACAAGATGTCGAAATCCAAAGGCAATTACATCGGCATCTCCGAGGCCCCCGACTCCATGTTCGGCAAGCTCATGTCCATTTCCGACACGCTGATGTGGCGATATTTCGAGCTGCTCTCATTCCGTTCCCTGGACGAGATCTCGTTGCTGCAGAAACAGGTGAAGGCAGGTGCGAACCCGCGCGACACCAAGGTGCTGCTTGCGCAGGAAATCGTGGCGCGGTTCCACTCGCAACAGGCGGCGCACGATGCCTTGGCTCGCTTCGAGGCGCGTTTCCGCGATGGCGTCATTCCCGAGGAAATGCCCGAGGTGCGGATGGGGCGGGCGCCGCTGGGTATTTTGAAGATCTTGCGCGAGGCGGGGCTGGCCACGTCTGGCGCCGAAGCGCAGCGCAACGTCGAGCAGGGTGGTGTGCGCGTCAACGGCGAGCGCATCGACGACAAGGGGCTGCTGCTCGATGCGGGCACGTACGTCGTACAGGTGGGCAAACGCAAGTTCGCGAGGGTCACCTTGTCTTGAGGTGGCGCGGCGGGTTCGCCGCAAACGGGGCGGCCGTGTCCGCGATGGCCGGTCCGGTGTCTGGCTTTTTCGGGTTTTCAGGAGTCGAGCATGAAATTAACCAGTGAGTCGTTCGTTGATCAGCAATGGATTCCCCCGCGCCATGCGTTCGGCAAGGCCGACGCGCAGGCGCATGTGGCGCTGGCCGACAACATGAATCCCCACCTCGCGTGGCAGGACGCGCCGCAGGGCACGAAATCGTTCGTCGTCATCTGCCACGATGTCGATGTTCCCAGCGAGCCCGATGACGTGAATCAAGAAGGTCGTGAAATTCCATCCGATCTTCCCCGGGTCGATTTCCATCACTGGGTGCTGGTCGATGTGGCGGCCGATACCTCTCACATCGCCGAAGGCGCGTATTCCAGCGGGATCACCCCTCGGGGCAAGGCGGGTCCGTTGGCGTTGAACGGCACGCGGCAAGGCGTCAATGATTTCACCTCATGGTTTGCCTCGGACCGGGACATGAGCGGCGATTACTTCGGCTACGATGGCCCGTGCCCGCCGTGGAATGATTCCATCGTGCACCACTACATTTTCACGGTCTATGCCCTGGACATCTCTGAACTGCCTGTCCGGGGCCGATTCACGGGTGTCGATGCGCGCGCGGCCATGAAGGGGCACATTCTGGGCCAGGCCGCCATCACCGGCCTCTACAGTTTGAATCCGCGGCTTGCCAAGGGTTGACACGGCCTTGTCTGGGCAGCCCCGCGCAGGAAGCCTGGTGGTGGGTGGGATCGTGCGTCCGCCCAGAGGCGGCCGCACGGGGCGCTTGTCGTAAAGCGCCCTTTTTTATTTCTTTTGCGCGGAAAGCCGCCGGAGCGGGGCTGAACAGGGTGGTTTCTGGTTAATGGGTTGGGCATTCGCTGTAGAATTACCGGTCTATCCGCTGTGTCCATTTCCAGCCAACGTCCATTTTTCAATCGCCACCACGATTCATAGTGTTTCGCCAATCTAGGAAGCCAAATGTTTGATCGTTCACGTACTCTCGACCAAGTTGACGCCGATGTCTGGGCGGCAGTTCAGCAAGAAAACACGCGCCAGGAACAGCACATCGAGCTCATCGCCTCGGAAAACTACGCCAGCCCGGCGGTCATGCAGGCGCAGGGCACGCAACTGACCAACAAGTACGCCGAAGGCTATCCGGGCAAGCGCTACTACGGGGGTTGCGAATACGTGGACGTGGTCGAGCAGTTGGCGATCGACCGCCTGAAGGAAATCTTCGGCGCCGAGGCCGCCAACGTGCAGCCGAACTCCGGGTCGCAGGCGAACCAGGGCGTGTACATGGCGGTGCTCAAGCCGGGCGACACGGTTCTGGGCATGAGCCTGGCCGAGGGCGGCCACCTGACCCACGGCTCTCCGGTGAACGCCTCGGGCAAGCTTTATCACTTCATCTCCTATGGCCTGGACGCAAAGGAAGAGCTCGACTACGACAAGCTCGAGCAATTGGCGCGCGAGCACAAACCCAAGCTCATCGTGGGTGGCGCCTCGGCATATTCGCTGGCTTTCGATTTCGAGCGCATGGCCCGCATCGCGCACGACAACGGCGCGCTGTTCATGGTCGACATCGCCCACTACGCCGGGCTGGTGGCCGGTGGGGTCTATCCCAACCCCGTGCCGCACGCCGACTTCGTCACGTCCACCACGCACAAATCGCTGCGCGGTCCGCGCGGCGGGGTGATCATGATGAAGGCCGAATTCGAAAAGGCTGTGAACTCGGCGATCTTCCCCGGCATCCAGGGCGGGCCGCTGATGCACGTCATCGCGGCCAAGGCGGTGGCATTCAAAGAGGTCCTGACCCCCGAGTTCAAGCAGTACGCGGCCCAGGTCAAGAAGAACGCCGACGTTCTGGCCAAGACGCTGGTGACGCGGGGCCTGCGCATCGTGTCCGGGCGCACGGAAAGCCACCTCATGCTGGTCGACCTGCGCCCCAAGGGCATCACCGGCAAGGTGGCGGAGGCCGCGCTGGGCCAGGCGCACATCACGGTCAACAAGAACGCCATTCCGAACGACCCCGAAAAACCCTTCGTCACCAGCGGTATCCGTCTTGGCACGCCGGCCATGACGACCCGCGGCTTCAAGGAAGCCGAGGCCGAGCTGACCGGCAACCTCATCGCCGATGTGCTCGACCACCCCACCGACGAATCCGTCATCGCCGGGGTGCGCGCGCGTGTGCACGAGCTGACCGCGCGCCTGCCGGTGTACCGCTGACCTTCCTGGGAGGCCCGGCCCAGTGCCGGGCCCGAACGATGCAATGAAATGCCCGTTCTGCCACAGTTTCGATACACAAGTCGTCGATTCCCGGGTTTCCGAGGAAGGCGACACCATCCGGCGCCGACGCCGCTGCGCGGCTTGCGAGCGCCGGTTCACCACGTACGAACGGGTTGAGCTGACCATGCCGGCGGTGGTCAAGCGCAACGGCACGCGTGTTGAATTCGATGCCGACAAATTGCGCGGCAGCCTGCGGCTGGCCTTGCGCAAACGCCCCGTCGATACGGCCGCGGTCGACGCGGCCGTGGCCCGCATCGAAGAAAGCCTGTTGGTCAGCGGGTCGCGAGAAGTCAGCTCCGGGCACATCGGCGAACTGGTCATGGCCGAACTCAAGAGACTCGACCAGGTCGCTTACGTGCGCTTCGCCTCGGTGTACAAAAGCTTCGAAGACATCGACGAATTCGTCAAGGCCATTGACGAAATCCAATTGCCCCCGCCATCATGAGTCCCTTTGCATCATGAGCCGGCATGATGAGCACTGGATGCGCCGGGCCATCGACCTGGCGCGCCAGGTCATGTACTTGACGGCGCCCAATCCGCGCGTCGGCTGTGTCATCGTGCGCGACGGCCAAGTCCTGGGGGAAGGCGCCACGCAGGAAGCCGGCGGGCCGCACGCTGAAGTCATGGCGCTGCGCGACCTTCATCGGCATCACCTCAGCGCGGAGGGGGCGACTGTTTATGTGACGCTCGAACCCTGCAGCCACCATGGCCGCACGCCGCCTTGTGTCGAGGCGCTCATCGCCGAGCGTCCAGCCCGCATGGTGGTGGCCATGCTGGATCCCAACCCCCTGGTGGGCGGCCGTGGCCTGGGCAGGCTGCGTGACGTCGGCATCGCCGTCACGACTTCGATCTGCACCGAGGAGGCGCTTGAGCTGAACCCTGGTTTCGTCGCGCGCATGACGCGCAGAACGCCCTGGGTGTGGCTCAAGCTGGCCGCCTCGTTGGACGGCCGCAGCGCGCTGAACAATGGCGTCTCACAGTGGATCACCGGCCCCACCGCGCGCGCCGACGGCCATCACTGGCGTGCGCGCAGCAGCGTGGTCCTGACCGGATTGGGCACCATCCTGGCCGATGACCCCCGTCTTGATGTGCGCCTTGTCGAAACCCCGCGCCAGCCGATACGCGCTGTGGTCGATCCCCGGTTTGAGATTCCGGAGGACGCGCGCCTGTTCGGGGGCGGTCCGGTCTGGGTGTTCACCGCAAGGAACGACCCGGAGAAAGCGGCACGCCTGGCGGCCATGGGGGCCAGGGCCATTTTCCTGCCGATGGTCGATGATGGCGCACCATCGATAGTCGATGATGTAACGTGGTCGAAGGTCGATGACGTGGCTTTGTCCAAGGCCGATAACAGTGCTTTGCGCACGGCCGATGACGGTGCGGGAAGCCGGCCGAGGGTTGATCTGAACGCCATGCTGCGCTGGATGGCCGAGCAAGAGGTCAACGAGGTCCATGTCGAAGCGGGGCCGGGGCTGTGCGGCGCGTTGCTGGGGGCCGGCTGCGTGGATGAGCTGTTGGTGTACCTGGCGCCCATGTTGCTGGGTGATGCCCAACCCATGGCCCGCCTGCCCGCTCTGGCATCCCTGGATCAGGCCCGCCGTTTCCAGTTTCTCGACAGTGTTTTTCTGGCACCGGACATGCGCTTGCGCGCTCGCTGTGCTGATCGCTGGCAGGCGCTGCTGGAAGCGGTGCAGGCGCCTTCCGCCTGATTCCCCCCGATTCTGCTAGAATTACAGGCTTCGCGTCGGTGGCGTATCCCGCCTTGGCGCAGGAATGCAGGACAGGTGGCCGAGTGGTTGAAGGCGCACGCCTGGAAAGCGTGTATACGTGAATAACGTATCGGGGGTTCGAATCCCCCCTTGTCCGCCAGGATATCAAAAGCCCGCATGCCTCATGGCGTTGCGGGCTTTTTGGTTCCATTGACGTGTACAGCGATGTGCCGGCGGATACGCACGCGGGGCAGACTATACTTGGGATGGCCCTGGAGGATACGTTGGGCGTCAAAGGCTTCCCGCATGGCAACAGCAGACTCATTCACGTTCAAAGCAACGCTATCGCGTCCGGTCGAGCCCGGCAACAACGGCACCTGGGCGTTTCTTGTGCTGCCCAAATCCGCCAGCGAGACCCTGCCGAGGCGTGGCAGAACCTCCGTTCAGGGCACCATCAACGGGCATCCCTTCCAAGCGACACTCGAACCGGATGGTCAGCTTAGCCACTGGTTGAGGGTAGGCAATGAACTGCGTGAAGCGGCGGGTGCGGATTTTGGGGATACGGTCACCGTTCGGATCTCTCCAGCGGATCCAGAGCCGGAACCCATGCTGCCGGATGATTTGCTGCAGGCCCTTGACGCACACCCGGAAGCCAAGGCTGTCTGGGAGGCCACGACAACCATTGCCCGTGTGGACTGGGTTCATTGGGTCGAGTCCGCGAAGCAGGCCAAGACGCGGAAGAGCCGGGTGGAGAACGCATGCGACATGCTTGCCAAAGGCAAGAAGCGCGTTTGCTGCTTTGATCAGTCGGGCCATTACAGCAAGAGCCTCAGCGCTCCCGAGGCGGCGAAGTAACACCGGCAACCATGCGGATTCCTGTTCTTTCGCATTCCTCCATATTCGCGGCCCTTGGCGCCGCCGTGCTGTTTGGTGTCAGCACGCCGTTGGCCAAGGTGCTGCTGCATGATTTGTCGCCCGTCCTGTTGGCGGGGCTGTTGTACCTGGGCAGTGGCGTTGGCCTGGGGGTGGTTCGAATCGCACGGGATCGGGGCTGGCGGCCCCCGGGAATCGCGCGGATTGAATGGCTCTGGTTGCTGCTTGCGATCGCCTTCGGGGGAATACTCGGCCCGCTGGCCATGATGCTGGGGCTTGCGCACACATCGGCGGCGACCGCTTCGCTGTTGTTGAACCTGGAGTCGGTCCTCACGGCCTTGCTGGCGTGGGTCGTGTTCAGGGAGAACGTGGACCGTCGCATCGTCATCGGCATGCTGATGATCGTATCGGGTGCTGTGTTGCTGACTTTGCCGGGTGCGACGCAGGCCGCGCATCTTGGTTGGGGGGCGTTGCTGATCGCCGGCGCCTGCCTGTGCTGGGCGCTGGACAACAACCTCACCCGCAAAGTCTCGGCATCCGACGCGGTGTTCATCGCTGGGTTGAAAGGGCTGGTGGCTGGTGTGGTGAACATCGCGATCGCTGTGTTCATGGGAACGCGGTGGCCGGCGCCACAGTTCGTCGGCATGGCGATGGTGGTGGGGTTGCTGGGTTATGGCGTGAGTCTGGTGTTGTTCGTGCTTGCCTTGCGTGGACTGGGCTCGGCGCGCACGGGCGCGTATTTCTCGACCGCGCCTTTCATCGGGGCGGCCATCGGCATTTTCGCGCTGGGCGATCCGGCGTCGTGGGCGTTCTGGCTTGCGGCGGTGGTGATGGGTGCCGGGGTCTGGCTGCATCTGACTGAGCGCCATGAACACCTGCATACGCACGAGCCCATCACCCACACGCATCGGCACTTGCATGACGCGCATCACCAGCATGTGCACGATTTCGACTGGAATGGGCGGGAGCCGCATACGCACGAACATACCCATGCGCCGCTCACCCACAGCCATCCACATTATCCCGACATTCATCATCAGCATCGACACTCATGAGGCTGGCCGCTTGGGACTGATCAGGGCCGTGAATCAGAGTCGATATTGATGGAAGTCGATATTGGTGAGGTCCGATATTGATGAGGGTCGATGTCGGCGATGGCTTGACATTGCCATAGTTGGAAGGTTTAAGCTTCGGGCAAAACCGGGTTCACCGTGTGATGCGGAGGGGCCCGTTCGCCACGCAAACAATGGATGACAGACCATGCAACGTAGACGCTTCCTCGCCCATCTCGCCCGCTCGTCGGGGATCGTCCTCGCGGCGAAGGCCTCGCTGGC
>DASTNK010000125.1:0-40874 GCA_035720945.1 Burkholderiaceae bacterium | reverse complement strand
TCGCCCGGTAAATACGTGCCGCTGGCTGAAACCCTGCGCGGCTTCAAGATGATCGTCAACGGCGAATGCGATTCGCTGCCCGAGCAGGCTTTCTATATGGTCGGGACCATCGACGAGGCTATCGAGAAAGCCAAGAAGCTTTGATCAAGGAGCCTGACACATGGCGAATCTGCATGTAGACGTGGTCAGCGCGGAAGAGTCGATCTTCTCCGGCGAGGCGAAATTCGTGTCTCTGCCTGGTGAAGCCGGCGAGCTGGGCGTCATGCCCGGCCACACGCCGCTGATTTCGCGTATTCGTCCGGGCACGGTCAAGATCGTCCTGGCCGAAGGTGGTGAGGAAAGCATCTTCGTCGCCGGCGGTATCCTCGAGATCCAACCCGGCGTGGTGACGGTGCTGTCCGATACCGCGATCCGCGCCGCCGATCTCGATGAGGCCAAGGCCGAAGAGGCACGCAAGCGCGCCGAGGAAACTTTGCGCAACGCCACCGAAAAAGAGGACATCGCGGCCGTCGAGGCCGAACTTGCCATGCTGGCCGCGCAGGTCGCGGCGGCGCGCAAGCTCAATCAGTTGCGTCGTCACTAAAAAGATCCGGCACAGTCGGTGCCGCCGCCCGCGCGGCGCCGACCGGACCCTCTCCCCATCCCTCCACCGCACCGGTATACCTGTTCGCACCGGTCCCGTCTTTTGACGCGTGTTGTCGCGCTTGCGTAGTTCCCCTGTTGAGAGTTTTGCGGATTGGCCCGCGCCGGCCACCTGGGTATTCTTGTTTCCAGGCCATGGCTACACGGGATGGGTGCCATTCAGGCCGGAGTGCGCTCGTTCCCGTGTCGTCGTGATGAACACGCATCGGGGCGCGTGCGCCAATCATAAAACACAAAAAGGGGGAATCATGAGGGAAAGGCTCGATTGTGCCGTCTTGAGCACATCCTGTACGCACTCAGGGATCAGTCATTGGTTTGACGGTCGGCACACGCCGGGCCGGCTGCGTCTGCAGGCGTTGAAGCTCGAGGTCGATGTGGCCCAGCCGGGTTCCAGTCAGTTGCTGGCAAGCTCCGAGATGGCGCTGCGCCGCTTCGATGCCTGTCTGATCACCGTGTCGGAATGCAATCTCGCCTGGGTCCGCACCAGTCTGCTGGCGGCGCGGGGGCGGGTGCACACACCCATCATCGCGTTGGCCCACCAACTCAAGGCGGCCGCGCTCGACGACTTGTATTCCCTGGGGCTCGCCGATTTCGTGCGTGGGCCCGTCTGCACGGAAGAGCTCCGCACACGGGTCGAGCGCCGGCTTGATAGCCCGAAGTATCGGCTATTGCCGGGTGCGCCGGCCGGCGGCCTGGGCGAATGCGCGCCGGATTATGGCGCCTCGCCGCACACGGGCGTAACAGAAGACGCGTTGTGCGCCAGCATCCTCGATCGCTCAGGCCTCGAGCTCGACGCATTCGCCGCCGCCACGGCTTCTCGCTCGGCCACCTCGCGCGAATCGTTCAAGTCGGCGAAAAGCAAGGTCATTGAACGCTTTGAACGCGCCTACATCACTGCGGCCCTGGGCCGCCATTCCGGCAACATCGCCATGGCGGCCCGATCCGCCCAGAAGCACCGGCGCGCGTTCTGGGCGCTCATGCGCAAACATCAGATCGAAGCGGCGCCATACCGCGCGGAATCGCAGACAGATGCATAGGTGACGGATGAGCGGGGGCGACGGCCTGGCAAGACGGGTAAAATCCCTGCAGGGCATCGCCCGTTTCACCAGCGCCGCCCGTCGTCGGGCGGTTCCGCTTTTTAAGGATTTCCGTGTCCCCGCCCGTACTCACCAACGATATCTTCCTGCGTGCCCTGCTGCGCGAGCCCGTGCCCCATACCCCCATCTGGCTCATGCGTCAGGCGGGTCGTTACCTTCCTGAATATAACCAGACTCGAGCGCGGGCCGGGTCGTTCCTGGGGCTGGCGCAGAACCCCGAGTACGCCTGTGAGGTCACGCTGCAGCCCATCAATCGTTTCGGGCTGGATGCCGCCATTCTTTTCTCCGATATCCTGACGGTACCGCACGCCATGGGGCTGGGGCTCGGTTTCACCGAAGGGGAAGGGCCGCGTTTCGCGTCGCCGGTGCGCACCGAGGCCGACGTCGCGCGGCTCACCGTGCCCGACATGGGCGATCTGCGCTACGTCTTCGATGCCGTTGCGCTCATCCGTCGTGAACTCGCCGGTAAGGTTCCTCTCATCGGTTTCGCCGGCAGTCCTTGGACGGTGGGTTGTTATATGGTCGAGGGCGGGAGCAGCGGCGATTACCGCATCATAAAAAGCCTGTTGTACCGGCGGCCCGACCTGTTGCACCGCATGCTTGACGTCAACGCTCGAGCCGCCTGTGAGTATTTGAACGCCCAGATCCAGGCAGGCGCCCAGGCTGTCATGATTTTCGATAGCTGGGGCGGGGTGCTGGCTGACGGCCTGTACCAGGAGTTCTCATTGGCCTATACGCGTCGGGTCGTTCAAGGGCTCATCAAGACCCATGAAGGCCGAACAGTACCATCCATCGTCTTCACGAAGGGGGGTGGCCCTTGGCTCGAAGACATCGCCGGTTGTGGCTGCGATGCGGTGGGTCTTGACTGGACGGTCAACCTGGCGCGGGCCCGGGCGCGCACGGGCGACAAAGTGGCCTTGCAGGGCAATCTCGACCCCATGGTCCTGTTCGGTGACGAATCGTCGATCCGGACCCAGGCTCGGCGCGTCCTCGACGACTTCGGCCCGGTTGGCCAGGGCGGGCACGTGTTCAATCTGGGGCATGGCATTTCCCGCTTCACGCCTCCCGAGGCCGTCGGTACTCTGGTGGACGAAGTCCACACGCATAGCCGGGCGTTCCATGCCGATGGTGCACTGAAATAAATGGCGATTTTCCCGTTTTTCGGGCTTGTCGCGATGGGTTGTGCACAAGTCTTGCCGCTACGCACCATTCTCGATCGCTTGCCGGGATTTATTTTTAATTTTGTTTAATACGTTGATTTTAAACGAATATTTTTATTTTTCTGGGGAAAACACCTATTCCACATCCGAGGAATGGTTGACTTTTCCCCGGTTGTTCCGCCAGTTTCCCCCAAAGTTATCCACAGGATGTCGGCCGCGCGTTCAAAGTCGATGTGTTGCCAAGCAGTTAACGCGGATAGTAAGAAATCACATTAAGTTTTGTCGCTCGGTTTCCTAACCTGATGACCCACCTCACCTCACCCTCTGACAACGTTTTGGCCGCATTGCCGGCCGATACCGTCTGGGTGCGCGTCGCGCTGGATGTGCCGCTGGATGGGTTATTCGATTATCGTGCACCGGACACCGCGTCGGTGGGGCAGCGTGTCATCGTGCCGTTCGGACGCCGCAAGCTTATGGGCGTCGTGGTGTCGCTACCTGAAAAGCCGGCGGTCGACGCTGGCCTGATCCGGGACGTGGATCAGATACTGGATGACCTTCCCCCCCTGCCGCCCGACTGGATGCGGTTGGCCACATTCGCGGCTCAGTACTATCAGCGCCCGTTGGGCGAGGTCATGCTGCCCGCGTTGCCGGCCGGTTTGCGCAAAGTATCGGCCTACCAGGGCAAACGCTCCGCTGGTGGTCCGGTGTGCCGCATCGATCGGCGCCGGGCACCGGGCGCCAAGGAAATCGAGGCCGATCAGGCGCCGGCACTCAATGCCGAGCAGGCGTTGGCGGCCGACATGATCGAATCCGTGCGCGGACACAAAACCGTCTTGCTGCACGGCGTCACGGGCAGCGGCAAGACCGAGGTGTATCTGCATGCCGCGCAAGACATGCTGGCCAGGGGCCGGCAAGTGCTGTTCCTGGTGCCGGAGATCAACCTGACGCCACAACTCGAGCGCTCGCTGCGCGCCCGGCTTGCGCCATTGGCGGGCGCCGACGGATTGGCTGTGCTGCACAGTGGGCTGTCCGAAGGCGAGCGCTTGCGTGCGTGGCTGTCGGCGTCGCGCGGCCAGGCCCGCATCCTGCTCGGTACCCGGCTGTCCATTTTCACGCCCATGCCCGAACTGGGGCTGATCATCGTCGACGAAGAGCATGATGCATCCTACAAGCAACAAGAAGGGCTGCGCTATTCCGCCCGCGACCTGGCGGTCTGGCGCGGGCATGATGCGGGGCTGGCGGTCGTGCTGGGTTCGGCCACGCCAGCTCTCGAATCCTGGCATCATGCGCGGCGGGGCCATTATTTGCTGGCAACCCTGCCGCATCGGGCCCATCCGGTCGACCCGCCGCGCGTGCGGCTGGTCGATACCCGGCGCCTGGTGCTGGAGCAAGGGTTCTCGCCTCAACTGATCGACGCGCTGGCGCAGCGCCTGGAGGCGGGCCAGCAGTCGTTGGTCTTCCTGAACCGGCGCGGCTATGCGCCAGTGCTCAACTGCCATTCCTGCGGCTGGGTCAGCCAGTGTCCGCGATGCACCGCCTATGCCGTGTTGCATCGACGCGATGCGCGCCGCCATTATTTGCAGTGCCACCACTGCGGCCACCAAATGCCGGCGCCCCGGGCCTGCCCGGACTGTGGAGACCAGGATCTCCAGGCCATGGGGCGCGGCACGCAGCGCGTGGAAGAGCGGCTCGCCGACCTGTTCCCGTCGGCCCGGGTGGCGCGCATCGATGCCGACAGCACGCGTCTGAAAGGCAGCGCTGAAAAGCTGTTCGCCCGCATTCATGCCGGGGAGATCGACATCATGGTGGGCACCCAGATGGTTTCCAAGGGTCACGATTTCGAGAATCTGGGGTTGGTTGGCGTGCTCAACGCCGATGCCATGTTGTTCGCCCAGGACTTCCGGGCGCCGGAACGCCTGTTCGCCCAGCTCATGCAGGTCGCCGGCCGGGCGGGGCGGCACGCGCGGGGCGCCGAGGTCATCATCCAGACCGGCTATCCCGAGCAGCCCGTCTATCAAGCGTTGACGCGTCATGATTACGTCGGTTTCGCGCAGTACAGCCTTGCCGAGCGTGAGGCGGTGGGGCTGCCACCCTATGCGTACCAGGCGTTGCTGACCGCCGAGGCGCCCGAGCTGGCCATCGCCGTGGACTTCCTCGCACGGGCCAAGGCGTTGGCAGGCACGTTGCCATCCTCCGATGTCGATACGGCGGCGGTCACTCTCTACGATCCTGTGCCGTTGCGCGTCGTGCGGGTCGCCAATGTCGAACGCGCCCAGTTGCTGGTGGAAAGCCGTCATCGTCCGGCGTTGCAGGGGTTCCTGGCCTCTTGGTCGCGCACCTTGCCCGCCCTGGCTGCCGCGGCGCGCGCACGCTGCCAACTCGAAGTCGATCCGCTGGAGATCTGAGTCCCATGGCCTTCGATCCCGTCAACGGGCACACAGTGCCTGTCGATCTCAACAGCCGGCAGCGCGAAGCGGTCATGTACCTGGACGGCCCGTGCCTGGTCCTCGCGGGAGCGGGCAGCGGCAAGACACGCGTCATCACCCAGAAGATGGCGTACCTGCTGCGTGAATGCGGTTATCAGGGGCGTGACATTGTCGCGCTTACTTTCACCAACAAGGCGGCGCGGGAAATGGGCGAACGTGTGCGCAAGCTGGTCGATGCGCGCCTGGGCAAAGGGTTGACCATCGGGACGTTTCATTCGCTGGGGTTGCGTTTCCTGCGCGAAGAGGCCAGGCATGCGGGGCTCAAGCCACAGTTTTCTATTCTGGACGCGCATGACGCCCTGGCCATCATCCAGGAGTTGCTGGCGACGACCGACAAGGCTCGGTTGCGCGCCGTGCAGCAGACGATCTCGTTGTGGAAGAATGCCCAACTCGATCCTGATGGCGCCGAGCGCGCGGCGGCCACGCCCAGCGAGGCCGAGGCGGCCAGAGTCTACCGCAGCTACAGTGCGACGTTGGCGGCGTATCAGGCCGTTGATTTCGACGATCTGATACGCCTGCCAGCCATGCTGCTTGAATCCAATCCCGAGGTTCGCGAACGCTGGCAGCGCCGCGTGAAGTACCTGCTGGTGGATGAATACCAGGACACCAATCTGTGCCAGTATCACCTGGTGCGCGCGCTGACCGGGATGCGTTCCCTGTTCACCGCCGTGGGCGACGACGACCAGGCCATCTACGCTTGGCGCGGGGCGACGGTGGAAAACCTCGCCAAGCTCACCACCGACTACCCGGCGCTCAAGGTCATCAAGCTCGAGCAGAACTATCGGTCGGTGCAGCGCATCCTGACCGCGGCGAACCAGGTCATCGGTCACAACCCGAACCTGTTCGGCAAGAAACTCTGGTCGGATCTGGGGCAGGGCGAGCCCATCCAGGTCACCCCGATGGACGACGACCTGGCCGAGGCCGAGTCAGTGGCCATCCGCATTTCGGCGGCGCGCTTCGAACGTCGGGCACAATGGCGTGACTTCGCGGTGCTGTATCGCAGCAACCAGCAGTCGCGCGTATTGGAGCAGGCGCTGCGCAACCTGCGCATTCCCTACACGATATCCGGCGGGCAGAGCTTCTTCGAAAAACCCGAAGTGCGGGACATCCTCGCGTATCTGCGCCTCATCGCGAACGAGGACGACGATCCCGCGTTCATTCGGGCGGTGACCACGCCGCGCCGGGGTGTTGGGCAAGCCACACTGCAGGCGCTGGGGCAGTTGGCAGCGGAAAAACACCTGTCGCTATTCGCCGCCCTGTACGAAATCGACGAGGCGCGTGTGCCCGCCAGGCAACTGGCATCGCTGCGCGTGTTCGGCGAACTGATCCAGAATTTCCAGCGGCGCGCGGGGCGATCCAATGTCCAGGTATTCGCGCGGGAGCCGGACCTGTTCACCACTGATGGCGCGTCATCGCCGCCGGGTGAGGCACAGTCGGTGGTTGGAAAAACCGTGCCGGGTCATCGATCCGAGGCCGAGCCCGCTCCGGCCCTGCTTGATGAATTGCTGGGCTTGATCCAGTACGAACGCCATTTGTTCGACACCTTGGACGAGCGCGCGGCGCAGGGACGCTGGCAGAATGTGCTGGAGCTGGTTGGCTGGCTGAAGCGCAAAGCCCAGGAGGACGGCCTCGACCTGATCGAGCTGACCCAGCACGTGGCGCTGGTCACATTGCTGCAGCGCGGGGATGATGAAGAGCCGGACGCCGTGAAATTGTCCACGCTTCATGCTTCCAAGGGGCTGGAATATCCCCATGTCTACCTGGTGGGTGTGGAAGAAGGGTTACTGCCGCACACCGGGCGCGACGAAGAGGATGCCGATCCCGCGCAGGCGGCCGAGGCGCTTGCCCAGCGCATCCAGGAAGAACGCCGCCTGATGTACGTGGGTATCACCCGTGCCCGGCGCAGCCTGCATCTAAGCTGGTGCCGCAAACGGCGCCGGGCGCGCGACGACGTGGTGCGGGAAGTGTCGCGCTTTATTTCGGAAATGGGGCTGGAGGAGGCCGGCATGACCGAGGATCCCGCGTTGCGTGCGCTCAGCCCCAGTCAGCGTCTTGGCATGCTCAAGGATCTGCTCGACGCGCCCCGAAAGAAAGATTGATGCTTACCAGCGCGCGCTGCTCAACTGGTTGTCGTGCGAGTGGGCGTTGCCCAGGGGACGGGTGGCGTCCGACAGTACGCGGGCGATAGCGCGAACGGTGATCTTGACGCCCTTCGCGATGCTTTTCGCCACATCCACGATCGAAACCGGTTCACCGCAGCTCAGCGCTTCGCGTGTCAGTTCGCGTTCGAGAGAGTCGCTGAGTTTCACGTATTGATCGTAAGCATTGACCGACATGATGGATACCTGCTGTGTTGGTGAGTTGATAGGTGTCATTATAGGGAAAACCCTAATCGTAAATCAAGGGTTTTCCCTAGTATTGATTCATGCTCAGTGCAACGCCGCAACAGGCTTGCTTCGCGCTGGGTTTTTTATGCGGGTAGATGGTTTGGGGCACAATAGCCTTTTTGTCATACGGGCGCCGCACGACATGTCCTCTCGTCCCGCCCAGCGGTAGGCCTGGGCGCTACGGAGATCGAACATGAAGACTATTCACACCATTGGCATCGTCGGCGCGGGCGCCATGGGGCGGGGCATCGCGCAGATCGCGGCCCAGGCCGGACGTAACGTGCTGCTGTTCGACATGAACGCGCAGGCGGTCGAAGCCGCGCGTGGCCACCTCGAGGCGATGTGGGGAAAGCTCGTGGCCAAGGGGCGCATCAGGGGCGAAACCGCCGCGCAGTCGCTGGCTCGCGTCACGGCCTGCGCCGATTTGGCCGCGTTGGCCAAGGCTGATCTGGTCGTTGAAGCCGTTGTGGAACGGCTTGACGTCAAGCAGGAATTGTTCTCTCGGTTGGAAGGCATCGTGGCCGAGGACTGCGTCCTGGCGTCCAATACTTCCTCGCTGTCGATCACCGCCATCGCCGCCGCGTGCCGGTTACCGCAAAGAGTGGCCGGCTACCATTTTTTCAACCCGGTTCCCCTCATGAGGGTGGTGGAGGTCATCGACGGCCTGCGGACCGACCCCGCCGTGGGCGATACATTGATGGCGCTTGCCCGCGAACTCGGCCACACCCCCGTGCGCGCCCGCGACATGCCGGGGTTCATCGTCAACCACGCCGGTCGCGGCATGAATACCGAAGGGGTGCGTCTGGCGCAAGAGGCGGTGGCGCCGTTTCATCATGTGGACGCCATCATGCGCGAGCAGGCGGGGTTTCGCATGGGCCCGTTCGAACTGTTGGATCTCACCGCGCTGGACGTTTCGCATCCCGTGATGGAATCCATCTACAGGCAATTCTATGACGAGCCGCGTTTTCGCCCGTCGCCTGTCACTGCCGTGCGGTTCGCCGGCGGGATGCTGGGCAGGAAGTCCGGAGAGGGCTTCTATCGCTATGAAAACGGCACCAAGTTGGTGCCGCCCGAGCCCGCGCCACCGGCCCTACCCGACGGGCTGAAAGTCTGGCTGGCGCCATTTCACTCCGTGGGCCACAAGCGCGCCGCGACGTTGCTCAAGTCTCTGGGCATGCAGGTGCTGACGGGTAGTGCGCCGCCACCCGATGCGCTGATTCTGGTGACCCCCTTTGGCGAGGACACCGCCACGGTGGCGCAGGCGCATCAGCTCGACGCGACACGCACCGTGGCGCTCGACACGTTCTTCGGCCTGGAGCAGGGCAGGCGGCGCGTGTTGATGTGCTCGCCCGCCACCGAGCCGCGCTGGCGCGACGCCGCCCACGCGTTGATGGCCAGCGATGGCACCGCCGTGTCGGTGATCAACGACTCGCCGGGCTTCGTGGGCCAGCGCATGGTCGCCACCATCATCAATGTCGCGAGCGACATCGCACAACAGAAAATCGCCAGCCCGCGAGACATCGACTTGGCCGTATCGCTGGGGCTGGGTTATCCAGGGGGCGGGCCGTTGTCGCTGGGCGACGGGTTGGGTAGCGCACATGTGCTGGAAGTGCTACGAGCCATGCGGCACGTCACGGGCGATGCGCGTTACCGCCCCAGCCTGTGGCTGCAACGCCGTGTGCAACTGGGGCTGTCGCTGGGTGCCGAACCACTGTGCGACGCGATGAGCGAGTGAGCCCCGTGGCGCGCCACGACCAGGTGAGTCCTGTGCGGTACAGAACGTGAATTGAAAAAGCCAGGCCGTGAGCCTGGCTTTTCGTGACGACGGTCGCGCCGCCCGGCACCCTTTTCGGGGGTAGAGGATTACTTGGCGTGGCTGACCATGTATTCGACCCCGGCGCGCATCTGCGCATCGGTGGCCTGCGAGCCGCCCCGTGGCGGCATGTTGCCCACACCGTGGATGGCGTTCTTGACCATGGTGTCGATGCCGGTCTTGATGAACGGCCCCCATTTTTCCATGCTGCCGAACGTGGGCGCACCCATGACGCCGGTGGCATGGCAGGCGAAGCACACAGTCTTGTAGAGTTTTTCACCCTCGGGGTTGGTGGCCGCGTCGGGGGCCAGGCCCGGGATGGCGGCGACCTTGATGGGGGCTGGTGCGGCTTTGGCGGGCTCCGCGGCAGGTTGGGCCGCGGCCTTGGCGGGTTCCGCCGCGGGTTGGGCTGGCGCGGCCGCGGCGGGCGCGGTTGCGGCCACTACCGGAGCAGGCACTGCCGCCGCCGCGACTTTCTTCGCGGAGGCGGGTGCTGGCGGAGGCGGTTCCTTGAACGACGCACCGGATTGGTTAGCCATGTAGGCAATGGCACGGGCGACTTCGTAGTCGCTCAGTGAGGCGTTGCCGCCCTTGGGAGGCATGGCGCCGACACCGTGGATGGCGTTCTTGATCATTTCCTGGTAGCCGGTCTTGATGAACGGCGCCCAGTCGGCCTTGTTGCCCACTTTGGGGGCGCCGGCGACACCGGCGGTGTGACAGGCCGTGCAGGTGGAATCGAAGACCTGCTTGCCGGTGAGATAGGTTTTGGGCGCGTTCGCATCGACCAGCTTCAGGCTGGCCACAGGCTGGATGCGTGCCAGAATGGTTTTTGTCGAATCGGCATCCGAGCCGGCGCCAGCGGGCGTGGACACCACCACCATGTGCACCAGCATGATGATGATGATGATGGGGATAAGGAAGGCCAGTATGATCGTGACGATCAGTTGCCGAGGTGTCTTGATGAAAGACTCGTGCGATTCTTTGTGCTCTTCCGTGCTGGTCATATTCGAATCCTGCGTTCAATATCAAGGACGCGTCGCCAGTCGTGCGCGGCGCGCTTCGGCAATGTGCATCAGAGCTCAAAAGCGCAAGCAACAGGAGTGCAATAGGGCTTCTATCATCAATCGCACCACCCGGCATCGGTTGAAGAGTGCATGTGAAACGCGCACCAAACCCTGCCTGATCAAGCACATAGTCAACGATTATAGCGAGACTGCCAGGGGGATGCAGTGATTTCCGTCATTGGTGCGCGGTTTGTCGGGCTGGCGCCGTCGTGGCTGACAAAATCGTTCCCGTAAACACGCTACAATAGCGAGCTTCGCGCCCGTAGTTCAATGGATAGAATAAGAGTCTCCGAAGCTCTAGATACAGGTTCGATTCCTGTCGGGCGCGCCATTCTAAAATCTTGCCGTTCAAAGTTAGTTAAAGCCTTGAAAGGCAAGGAAAAATGGGGGGTTCTAAACCCCTCTCTTTTCGTGTACGCCAAGCGGTCGGCGAAGGCCAGTTTTAGCACTGTGCGCTTGTCATCCAGACGTCCGGAAACCCATAGATTACAAGGGTTTGCGAGGAAATCGAAGGCGGTTCTAAGTGTTTCCTCAAAGCTTCGCACGGGTCGCCCGCAATGGGCGATGTTTTCGATCAGTACGATCTTCCTGTCTTCCAGACTCTTGATGCGTTTTTCGTAGGCCACAACTACGGACGGGATGGTCGTGTCGGCGATTCGGTCAAGGAACTGTTCTACCTGTTCTGTGACCTTCGCCAGTTCGGTCTTGAGCGCCTTGGCGCGGGTTGCGCCTGTTGCAAGGCGATGATCCCACAAGTCCTTGAACATAGCCCGTGCCGCTTGCAAGAGATTAGCCGAGGGCTGCATCTCTTTCAGCAAGTCCTCGAACTGCCCTTCGATAACGTCGCGGCGGATGGACTTTCCGTAACTATTGCAGCCGCGAGAGTGACATAGATAGTAGGGGTGATAGCTCATGCGTCCCTTGGACCAGCAAGCCGTCAGCGGTGTACCGCAATCCAGTTCGCTCGTGCATCCTGCATCTTTATGCAGGATGTCATCGATATTCTTAAAAGTTTGTTCAAACACGATATTCTTCTCCCCCCCCTCATTGTTTCCCACGTTTCTGAGAGGTAATCAATTATTTACTGAAAAGTTGCTATGCAAACAGCTTTGCAATCTGCGCCATGGGCAGGAACAGCCGAAGCGGGGTTTGCTGGAAGGGCTGGAAATCAAAATGCCGGTAAAAGCTTTCGGCCCGCTCGTTCTTCGCGTCTACGATCACCGCCATGGCTGCGATCTGCTGCGCAGCTTCTAAGCTGCGGCGCAGGGCATCGATCAGCAGGAACTCCCCGACACCTTGACCTCCGGCGGAGTGATCTACCGCCAGACGCCCGAGCAGCGTGACGGGCAACTGGCCGTAGCGCGGCAGCCGCTTCATCAGGTCTGGCGGCAGTTCGTCCACGGGAATGATGGAAGATGAAAGGGTGTAGAAGCCGAGCACTTTGGGATCGCCCGGCTGCGTTAGCACGAAAGGCGCGGCAACCCGCTTTTCAGCGTCCTGCCGCGCCTGTTCGCGCAGATAACGATTCAGGTTTTCATGGCCGCAATCGAATGACTTGCGCTGATGGGACTTGGTAAGCGGATTGATGTGCTCCGGTGCAAGAATGAGCGCCAATCAAAACCCCGCCTTCTGACGGTAGCTCTGGACGGCCTTTTGCAGGCGCGGCCCCGGTTCAGAGGGCGTGAGCAGCGCACTCACGAACGCCACCTGTTCCTCACGGCTCAGGCGGATAGCTTCGTGCTCCTGCACGATCTTCGCGGCGGCTTCTTGCGTGCTGTCGATGACAAGCTCACTCAGGCTGCGCCCGGTCAGATTGGCTGCGCGTTGGAAAAAGTCCTTCTGGTCGCTGGACACGCGCGCCTCCAGACGCGCATTGCGCGATTTTTCTTGGATTTCAGGTGCATGCAGCATTGGCAACCTCACAGGGAATGGGTTCATGTTCTATAGTCCAATGTACGTCATTTGTCCGTACACGTCAAGATAAACCGCGTTTCCGCTCCTTCTGCCTCCCTGCCGCCGCCTGCACGGCCTTTTCTCGCCGTTTCTGGCACAAGGCTATGGCACTTGCAAACCGAAAATCCTTTCCGGTTCCTCCGCGTTGTTGCGGCCCTTGCGGGTGCCAGCCGCTACTCGCCGTTTGCGCTTCTTCCGGTCTTCACAAAGGCCGCGACAGGCGCGGCCTCCGAGCCAAGGAGGCAAGCGGCATACTCCCAGCGCGGCGCAGCAATTCCGTCTTTTCTGCGGCAGTCAGACGCAAGGAAAATGGCGGTGGGGATATGGCGTGGCGGGTCCGGGCTGCGTTGTGTTCGACGGCATCCCGAAACTCTTCAGTGATGGGTGGGCGGTCTAGGCTCATGGCTAGCCCCCTTTGTTCGGGGGCAGCACCGGAGAGTTAATGCGCTTGAGTTCGGCGTCCCAGCTTGCCAGTTCCTCCAAAATTTCGTCCTGAAGGTTCGATGTATCTCACTCCGGGCGCGCCAGTTTTTGGGTTATCACAAACATTGGATCAGGAAACACCGCGTGTTGGCTGATCTCGTGGCGGATTGCCTGGCATAGGCAACTTCCCAGATACATGGCGGCTCCCGGTGGTTATGTTTCTTCCCGCTCCGATGGTTGAAGAACCGCAGGCGTCTTCGCCCGTTTGCTTATCCGAAACAGGATCACTCCCGAGACCGACTCGGGAGGAAATGATGTCGGACTCTGACGCTGGGCGTGAATTCGGCGTATCGTTTCGCGATGGAGCCAATGGACGATAAAGCGCCCGCAATGCCAGGGCATATGGCGTGCTCGGTGCCCGAAGGTTCCGGGCACTCATCGGCGGACGTTGCCGGCATTCTCCTGGCGGCCGGCATCGGCAGGCGCTACGACCCCAGCGGCCGGGCCTTCAAGTTGCTGGCCCCGGTATTGCCGGGGCGAAACCTGTTGCAGGTCAGCGCCGGCAAGCTGCTTGCGGCCACTGATGAGCTGTTGATCGTGCATGGCCCGCGCTCACTGCAAAGCTATCCCGTCGTTGCGGAACTGCCCGCGCGCCAGTTCAGTTGCCTCCAGGCCGGACAGGGCATGGGTCGCAGTCTGCAAAGCGCGATCTCCTGTTCCAGCCCGCGCCTGGGCTGGTTGGTGGCACTGGCCGACATGCCGTACATTTCCAGGGCCACCTACGAATCCTTGCGCCAGGCTCTGATGCTAGGGGCATTGCTCGCGCGCCCTGTTTATCGGGGCCAGCCAGGACACCCGGTTGCCCTGTCTGTGTCGTTGCGGCCCGATCTGATGGCGCTGCGGCCTGAAGAAGGCGCCGGTCCACTGTTCAAGACTTATCGCACGCGGGCTGTTCAGATCGATGTCGACGATGCCGGGTGCGTTGCCGACGTCGATACACCCGAAGCGCTCGCGCGATTCAACGCCTGATCGTCTGGCTCGGGATCGCGGGCGATGGCCACTGATGCAGTGTGCACAACGCCCGCGTGTCGAAGTTCTCCAGGGTGGGCTGGACCTAGGCCCCGCAGTACTGAGCCCTGGAGGCGAGCTAATATCCCATCGCCGCGCCCGCTGCCTGGCGTTTGTCGGCGGCGCCGGTCAGCGCGCCGGTCGCCGGATTCACCAGAATGGCTTCCGCCGCGCCCCAAGGCCCATAGGCCTTGAATTTGTAGCCCATGGCTTTCAGGCTGGCCATGACTTCGGGCGTGAACGCGTCCGGTTCGTACTGGATCACATCGGGCTGCCATTGGTGATGGAAGCGCGGCGCGTCGACGGCCTCCTGCAGGGTCATGCCGTGATCGACGACGTTGAGAAACGTTTCCAGGGTGATGGTGATGATGCGCGAGCCGCCGGGGCTGCCGACCACCATGAAGAGCCTTCCGTTCTTGGTGACGATGGTCGGCGTCATGGAGCTGAGTGGGCGCTTGCCGGGGGCGATGGCGTTGTTCTCGCCCTGGATCAGACCGTACAGATTGGGCACGCCCACCTTGGACGTGAAGTCATCCATCTCGTCGTTGAGGAAGAAGCCTGTCTTGCCGGCGATGACGCCCGCCCCGAAATACCGGTTGATGGTGTAGGTGACGGATACCGCGTTGCCTTTGTCGTCGACGATGGAGTAGTGCGTGGTGTTGGTGCCTTCGTGTGGTGCCACGCCTTGCTTCACCTCGCTCGACGGCGTGGCCTTGTCAGGCAGGATGGCGGTGCGGATGCGGGCCGCGTATGCCTTGGACAGCAGGCGCGCGATGGGGGCCTTCACGAAGTGCGGGTCGCCCAGCAAGGTGTTGCGATCGACGTACGCATGGCGCATGGCCTCGACCATGACGTGGGTGGCGGCCGCGGAGTGGAAACCCCATTTGTCGAGCGGGTAGGGTTCGATGATGTTCAGGATCTCGCACAACGTGGTGCCACCGGAGCTGGGCGGCGGCGCCGAGATCACTTGGTAGCCGTGGTAGCCGCATTCGATGGGCCGGGCTTCTTCGGCGCGGTAATTGGTGAAGTCGACCTTGCCCAGAATGCCGCCGTTGGCCTGGCTGGCGTGGACGATGGCATCGGCTATGGGGCCATCGTAGAAAGCCGATGAGCCTTTCTTTTCGATCAATGCCAGAGTGCGGGCCAAGTCTTTCTGCACCAGGCGGTCGCCCACCCGATAGGCCTGGCCGTGGTTCAGGAAGATGGCCGCGACGTTGGGTTGCGTGGCGAATCGCTTGCTCGGCCCGGTCAGGGCGTCCAAGTCGCCATGCTTGCCTTTCCCGGTGAGGATGTCGATGTCGCCTTGCTCCAGCACGAAGCCGTTACGCGCCAGGCGGATGGCCGGCGCCATCACCTGCTTGCGCGTCATCGTTCCATATTTTCTCAAGGCGGTGTCCAGGCCCATCACCGTGCCCGGCACGCCGACCGCCAGGTAACCCTGGGTGCTGAGCCCCGGCACCACCTTGCCCTGCTTGTCCAGGTACATGTCGCGCGTGGCCCTGAGCGGCGCGCGTTCGCGGAAGTTGATGAAGATGTTGCGGCCGTCGGCCAGATGCAGTGTCATGAAGCCACCGCCGCCGATGTTGCCGCAGCAAGGGTCCACGACGGCCAAGGCGTAGCCTGTGGCCACGGCGGCGTCTATGGCGTTGCCGCCGGCCTTCAGGATGTTCAGGCCCACCTGGGTGGCCAAGTGCTGGGCGGTGACCACCATGCCATGTGTGCCGTGCGCGGGGGAGCGTGATGCCGCCGTGGCCGGCCGCATGCCGGCCAAAGCCAGTGCGCAAGCCAATGCGGCTGCACATCTGATGGTGAACAGGCGGGACGAGTCGACTGCATGCGGATAGATGTTTGTTTGCTGGCTCATGGTGGCAGGCCCAGGTTGGCGGCGTCAGGAGAATGGCGGTGGGTCGTGTCAGTGTACTGTCTCATCAATGTGGTCGGCGCTCATGCGTGTTCTGGAGCCCGCCTTATCGAAGGGCGCCCCGTAGCGCGATAGACCCTAATCCGCCACGGCCTCCACCAGCCGTCTGTCAGTCTGTCGGCAATATTCTCCGCAGGCCGCGCGCGCCACGTCGGCCGCAGCATGCACGTACCTGTCGGCATCAGCGTGTCGGCACATGGACAGGACGATGGACGGTGGCGTGGGCTGTATGGGTAGTTCGACGAACGCGCCACTGTCGATCTCATTGGCGACGAAAAGCGCGGGGATGGCGGCGACACCAAAGCCGTCGCGTATCAACTGGACGATGGCCGCGACGGACGGTGAGCACATCACACGGGCCTGGCCGACCGGGATGTCGGCCTGATTGGCGAGCGTGCTCACGATCTGCACGATGGCGCGTTGTGGCGCCGTGCCGCGCCCGAACGTCAAGACGGGGTAGCGCAGCATGGTCTTGATGGCGTCGCCCTTGCGTTGGGGCACGAAGCCTTTGCGGGCGATCCAGCGTACCGGGTAGATGGCCAGCGCGTCGGAAACGATCTTCTCGTTGTCGATGCCTTCCACGCGCAGGACCAGATCCAGGTCGCCCGCCAGCAGAAGCTTCTGCATCACGCTGCTGATCTCCACCGAAAGTTCGACCTCGAGTTCGGGGTACGTTCGGTTGAGCAGTGTCATGTACTGGGCGAGCCAACTATGCACCACGGTTTCGTTGACGCCCAGGCGCAGGCAGCCGCGCACGGTGCCTTCCTGGTGCGCGGCGGCTTCCATCTTGCGCACTGCGTCCATGATCGAGCGAGCGTGGCCGAGCAGACGGTTGCCGTTGGCGGTAAGACGGAATGTCTTTGTGGTGCGATCTATCAGTTCTGTACGCAGATCGTCTTCCAGGCTTTTGATGCGCTGCGAGATGGCCGCTGGCGTGGCGTGCAGCGCGTTGGCCGTGGCGCGGAAGCTCTTGAGACGGGCCAGCATGATGAACGTTTCGATGAATCGGGTGTTCATGGTCGAATGGTGTTAAGAAAAAATATACAACATGGCGTAAAAAAAGTAGGTAGAACAAAATTTTAATTGTTCCTATGATCCCAGGGGAGACTATCATTCAATCAGGAACACAAGAGCAGGCACGGCGCCCTCGAATCCGGCGGGGGCTTGCATGAATCCTGTTTTTCTTTTCACCATCGAGGTTTCGGCATGACTCCCAGTGATCTCCGACACCAGATTCGGCAAGGCCATTTCCGCAAGCCCACGGCGGGTGTTTGCGGCGATTATGCCCAGGCCAATCTCGCCATCCTGCCGCGCGAACAGGCGGCGGACTTCATGCGTTTCTGTCACCTCAACCCCAAGCCGTGTCCGCTGCTGGGGGTGGGCGAGCCCGGGCAATGGCAAATGCCCATGCTGGGCGACGACATCGACATCCGCACCGATCTGCCGGGTTATTACGTGTATCGCAATGGCGAACGCGCCGAAGAGCTCACCGATCTGCGCGAGATCTGGCAGCCCGGTTTCGTGGTGTTCGCCATCGGCTGCTCGTTCTCGTTCGAGCACATGTTGATGCAGGCCGGCGTGCCGCTGCGCCATATCCAAGAGGGGCGCAACATCGCGATGTACCGTACCTCTGTGCCCAACGGGAAAGCGGGGCCATTCGGCGGCAACCTGGTGGTCAGCATGCGCCCCATGACGAGCCGCAACGCGATCCGCGCCATCCAGATCACCAGCCGGTTTCCGGCCGTGCATGGCGCACCGGTCCATCTGGGCGATCCGTCCCTGCTGGGCATCGCTGACTTGCAGGCGCCCGACTATGGAGACGCGGTGGAAATCCATGCCGACGAACTTCCGGTGTTCTGGGCTTGCGGCGTCACCCCGCAGGAAGCCATCAAATCGGCCCGGTTGCCGCTGGCCATCACACACAAGCCCGGCCACATGCTGGTGACCGACCTCTTGAATTCAGCGCTGGCCGCGTTCTGATGCACTGGTTTCCCCTCGCCTTCTGGAAAGATTCTTGCGCGGCGCGCGGTCACTCTTTACCATGACACCATGCGGCCGGACACTACCCCGCCCGTTGACTTGAGCCACGCCCGTGCGGGTGGGCCGGGTCGCGCACGACACCGATCATAAAAACCACGATTGTCGTTTCAAAGGAGACTCAAGATGAAAAAGTTGCTTGCGGTATTGCTTTCCTGCCTGGGCATTGCGTTGGCGCAGAATGCAACGGCCCAGGATAAGGTCATCACCATCGGCGCCATCTACCCGCTGTCCGGCGCGCTCGCCTCCACGGGCACGCAGCTCAAGCAGGCCATCGAACTGGCGGTCGACATCGTCAACAACAAGCACCCCGAACTCAAAGGTATCCCCCTGGCGGCCGGCGCCGGCCTGCCGAAACTGGATGGGGCCAAGATCAAGGTCATTTTCGCCGACTCGCAGGGCAGCCCCAGCGTCGGGCAGGCCGAGGCCCAGCGCCTCATCGACCACGACCACGTGGTTGCGCTGGTCGGGGCGTATCAGTCGGCGGTCACCAAGACCACCAGCCGCATCGCCGAGCAACGTCAGATTCCCTACATGAACCCGGAATCCAGCAGCCCCGAACTGACCGAGCGCGGCTACAAGTGGTTCTTCCGCACTACGCCGAACGACGAAACCTTCATCCACAACATGATGCAGTTCCTGGACGGTATCAAGAACCTGCCCACCAAGAAGATCGCCGTCGTCTATGAGAACACCGACTTCGGGGTGAACACCTACAAGGCTGTCGAGAAATTCGCCAAGCAGTCGGGCCGCACCATCGTGGCCAATATCGCGTATTCGGCGGGGGCGCCGTCGCTCAACGCGGAAACCCAGAAGCTGGCCGCAGCCAAACCCGACGTCGCCATCTTCGCCAGCTACACGTCCGACGCCATGCTGTTTGTGCGCACCATGCGCCAGATGAAATACGCGCCGCCCATCTTCCTGGCCAATGATGCCGGCTTCATCGACCCGCGCTTCATTTCCGAAGTGGGGCCGCAGGTGCAAGGTGTGCTGACCCGCGACGTCTGGGGCAACGACCTGTACACGGCCAAGCCCATCATCAAGCAGATCAACGACATGTTCAAGGCCAAGACCGGCAATAACCTGAACGGCAACAGCGCGCGCTCGGTGCAGGGCATGCTGGTGCTGGCCGATGCCATCAACCGCGCCGGCTCCACCAAGCCCGATGCCATCCGCCAGGCGCTGGCCGCCACCAACCTGACCGTCAATCAAATCATCATGCCCTGGGAGGGCGTCAAGTTCGACAAGACCGGCCAGAACGTGGAGGGGCAGGGCCTGATCCTGCAACTCGAGGGCACGGAATACCACACCGTCTGGCCCGCGCGCTACAAAAAGATGGCGGATCTGCCCAAGCTGCCGTTCACCTGGGGCAAATAAGCGAAATATCGGTGCGGATCGTCATCCACACCGATATCCGCGGACGCCAGTCCATTCATAACTCAGCAAGGGGATCACCGTGTTCGAGGCGCTAGTCACGGGTTTGTTGAACGGTTTGATCTATGCGCTGATCGCGGTCGGCCTGGCGTTGATCTGGGGGATCACCGACGTCATCAATTTCGCGCACGGTGATTTCCTCATGCTGGGCATGTACGCGGCCTATTGGCTGTTCACCCTGGGACATGTGGACCCCACCTTGTCGGCGCCCCTGGTGGCGTGTCTGCTGGGGTTCGTGGGCTTTCTGTCGTTCGCGCTCATCATCCGCCCGTTGCAGCGCGGGCCCCCCATGATCGTCATCCTGGCCACTTTCGGCCTGGGGCTGGTGCTGCGCCAGCTGGCGTTCATTGCCTTCTCGCCCGATTATCGCAATCTGCCCAACACCTGGCTGTCTGGCAGTGTGAGCGTGGGTGGCATCAACCTGGGACTGCCCCAGGTCGGCACCGGGATCGTGTCGCTGGTGGTGATCGTGCTGCTGTTCTTCCTGGTGTACCGCACGCGCTGGGGGCATGCGCTGCAGGCGGTGGCCGAGGACCGTCAGGCGGCCTCCCTGGTGGGCATCGCGTCCGACCGGGTCAACGCGCAGGTGTGGATCCTGGGCAGCGCCGCCGTGGGGCTTGCGGGGGCATTGCTCACGACGTTCTTCTATGTGTTCCCTTCGGTGGGCAACGTGTTCGGCCTGTTGGCTTTCGTGGCGGTGGCCATGGGCGGGTTCGGCTCGCTGCCGGGGGCTTTCATATCGGGGATTCTCATTGGCGTCATCGAATCCATGACCGGCTATTTGTTCCTTCCCGCGTACAAGATGGTCAGCATCTTCCTGATCTTCCTGCTGGTGCTCTGGTATCGGCCACGCGGTCTTTTCGGCAGGTGGTGACATGGGCGAACCCAACCAGCTTTCCCCGCAGCGCCAGGAAGGTGCCGCGCCACCCGCTGGGAGCGCCCCGCCGCCTGCGGCAGGCATCGCGTCCCCGGCTGCCGGTGTCATGCCCGATCCGCGTGCGCCGGCGCGCCGGCGCACGGCCCTGATCTGGCTCGTCATTGTCATCGTGGCGCTGGCGATCTTCCCGTTCCTCGTTCCCGATCCGTTTTCCCAGCAGATCGTGGTGATGCTGCTGATGTACGGCGCGCTGGGCGCCGCCTGGAACCTGGTGGGTGGCTTCCTGGGCCGGGTGTCGTTCGGCCACGCGGTGTTTCTGGGCGTGGGCGCCTACACGACCCTATTGCTCCTTCAGAACTGGCACCTGAGTCCCTGGCTGGGCATCCCTCTCGGGGGCGTGGTCGCGGCGGCGGTGGCGTTCATCGTCGGACGGCCCACACTGCGGCTCACGGGGCACTATTTCGCCATGGCGACCATCGCGCTGCTGTCGGTGGCGCAACTGCTGGTGGTCAACTGGTCCTGGGCGGGAGGCGCGACCGGGGTGGAGGCGCCCATCGCCAACAATGCGTGGCTGCTGCTGTTTCGCTCCAAGGCGCCGTACTACTGGATAGCGTTCGGGCTGGCGCTGCTCACGCTGTGGGCGACCGTGGCGCTGGCGCGCTCCAAGACCGGGTACTACTGGCGGGCCATCAATGGCGACGAGGCCGCCGCGCGCAGCCTTGGCGTGCCGGCCGAACGCTACAAGATGTGGGCCTTCGTGCTCTCGGCCGCGATCACCGGGGTGTGGGGTGGGTTCTACGCGATCTACATCGGCTTCATCGACCCCGATTCCGCGTTCAGCCTCACACTGTCCATCCAGATCGTGCTGGTGGCCATTCTGGGCGGCATCGGCAGCCTGGTGGGGCCATGGCTGGGCGCGGCGGTGCTCATCCCCCTTGGCGAGGGCATGCGTGTGGCGCTGGGCAGCTCGGGCAGCGGACTGGACCTGCTGCTGTATGGCCTGGCGATCATCCTGGTCAGCCTGTTCCTGCCGAAAGGCCTGATTACCTTGAGGTTTCGCCGTGGCTCTTCTGGAAGTTGAAAACCTGACGAAACGCTTCGGGGGCTTGATCGCCAATCGCGATATCAACCTCAGCGTTGAAGCGGGCGAGATCGTCGCCATCATCGGGCCGAACGGGGCGGGCAAGAGCACGCTGTTCAATGGGCTGGCCGGACATCATGCGCCCACCTCCGGGCACGTGCGCTTCGATGGCAAGGAATTGGTGGGGCGCACGCCCGAGGCCATCGCCGCCATGGGCTTGATGCGCACCTACCAGATACCGCGCAGCTTCGCGGCCATGACCGTGCTCGAGAACGTGATGGTCGGCGCGTTGCTGCGGCACCCCACGCTCGATGCCGCGCGGGAGGTCGCCTGGCGGGTGCTCGACTCGGTCGGACTGACTGATCGCGGCATGACACCCGCCGGGGAACTGAACGTGGCGGGGCAGAAGCGCATCGAGCTTGCCCGGGCGCTGGCGAGTTCGCCCAAGATGCTGTTGTTGGACGAGGTGGCGGGCGGGCTCAACCCCAGCGAGGCGGTGGCCCTGGCGGAAATCCTGCGGTCCATTCACGCGGGCGGCGTCACGCTGCTCATTGTCGAGCACGTGCTGGAAGTCGTCATGCGCCTGGCGCATCGCGTGTTGGTGCTGGACTTCGGGCAACTGATCGCCTCGGGCACGCCCGAAGATGTGGTGCGCAATCCCACCGTGATCGAGGCCTACCTCGGAAGGAAATATCGTGCCGGATAGTGTGCTGCTGAAAGTGGACGATCTGCATGTGGCCTACGGCGGCGTGCAGGCGGTGCGGGGGATCTCTCTGGAGGTGCGCCATGGCGAAATCACGGCGCTGCTGGGCGCCAATGGGGCGGGCAAATCCAGCACGCTGCTGTCCATCGTGGGGTCCGTCAAGCCAAAGGCGGGGCGCGTGACGTTCGACGGTGACGACATCACCGCTTTGACGCCTGACGCGCTGGTTCGGCGCGGCATCGCTCTCATTCCGGAAGGTGGGCGGGTGTTCGCCCGGCAGCCGGTCGAACAGAATCTGCGTCTGGGCGCCTACACCGTCCGCAAGGGGGCGGTCTATCAGGAACGCCTCGATCAGGTCTATGCCTTGTTCCCCCGCCTGGCCGAGCGGCGCGCCCAGATCGCGGGCACGCTCTCGGGGGGAGAGCGCCAGATGCTGGCCATCGGCCGGGCGCTCATGAGCGGCCCCCGGCTGCTTCTGGTCGACGAACCCAGCCTGGGGCTTTCCCCGCTGCTGGTGGAGACGGTGTTCGACACGCTGGCCGACCTGAATCGTTCCGGCACATCCATCCTGCTGGTCGAGCAGAACATGGCGCAGGCGCTTGAAATCGCCGCCCGCGCGTACGTCATGCAAAGCGGCGCCATCGCATTGCAGGGCAATGCCGAGGAAATCCTGTCTTCCGATAATGTCAGGCAGGCCTATCTGGGGTTGTAGGCCCTTTCGCCGCCCGTGGTCCGGGCACCTGGGCATTGATGTCGTGAAATGAGGCTTTTCCGTCATTTACGTCATGTTGATCCGTCGCGATAATGAGCGTCTTCTTATCGACGGGAAATGTCCCCATGTTCGCAACCTACGCCGCGAGGTGGCTTGGCCGGCGCAATATCCACTACGCCTGGATGATGGCGTTGCTGGTGTTTCTCACCATGCTGGTTTCGGCGGCGGCGATCGGCCTGCCTGGCGCGTTCATTCGACCTCTGTCGCATGAATTCGGCTGGAGCGTTGAACAGATATCATCGGCGCTGGCATTGCGATTCGCTCTGTTCGGGCTCATGGGGCCCTTCGCGGCCATCTTGATGGAACGCTACGAACTGCGCACGCTGATGTGCGGGGCCTTGGTGTTGATCACGGTGGCGTTGCTGTCGGCCACAATGATGACGCAGGTCTGGCAATTGGTAGTGCTGTGGGGGTTGGTGTTGGGGCTGGGGGCCGGCCTGATCGCGCTCGTTCTGGGGGCGGTGGTGGCGAATCGCTGGTTCGATAAGCGTCGTGGTCTGGTCATCGGCCTCCTGACAGCCAGTTCGTCCACGGGACAACTGGCCTTCTTGCCGCTGGCGGCCTGGCTCATTGAACACGTGGGCTGGCGTGTGGCATTGCTTCCGGTCGGCGCGAGTTGCCTGGTGGTGGCCGGATTGGTGTACTGCATGGTGTGCAGCCACCCCGAGGATGTGTCCAGCGTGCCGTATGGCGCCGAGCCGGGTGCGAAGCCGCTGATGGCCCGCACGGCCTCGCGCCCATCATTCATGGAACCCCTCACCACGCTGCGCGCCGTGTCACGCAATCGCACGTTCTGGGTGCTGTTCGGCACTTTCTTCATCTGTGGACTGAGCACCAGTGGCCTCATCCAGACGCATTTCATCTCGTTGTGTGGCGACTACGGGCTAGCCGAGTTGCCCGCTGCCTCGGTGCTGGCGATGATGGGTGTGTTCGACGTGGTGGGCACGATCGCATCGGGCTGGCTCTCCGACCGGCTGGACAACCGCAAACTGCTGTTCTGGTACTACGGCTTGCGCGGCCTGTCATTGTTCTGGCTGCCGCACTCCGAATTCACGTTCTACGGGCTCTCCCTGTTCGCGATGTTCTACGGCATGGACTGGATCGCCACCGTGCCACCAACCGTGAAGTTGACGAGCGCCACATTCGGGCGCTTGCGGGCGGGATTGGTGTTCGGCTGGATCTTCACCGGACACCAGATAGGCGGCGCCATCGCGGCCTATGGCGCGGGCCTGGTGCGCACTCTGCTGCTGACCTACAACCCCGCGCTGTATGCCGCCGGCGGCGCCTGCCTAGTCGCGGCGGTGGCAGTGTTCTTGATTCGCCGACCAGCCGCCGCAGCAACTTGAGAAACACACTCCCCCGCATAGTCCCCCCACGCATGCCATTTCGCAGCCCCAGGATGGCGGGTACTGTGTAGGCCGGCGGTTCGGCCAGCGCCACGACCGCTGGACGCGCCGGCCTACACAGTACCCACCATCCTGGGGCGTCTTAAGAACCCCAGGAACAAGTCATCGTGCCCCATGCATCTGTGGTTCAGGGCTGTTTGCCGCTCGACTTGTTCCGAGGATCCTTGGCAGAATCACCCCGGCCAGCACCCGGTGATGATGGCCTGGGCCAGGCTGGTGGGCGACACGCCCGCCGTCGGGCCCCCCGCCACGGCTCGACCCGCCTTCAGTATGACCACACGATCAGCGACGCGCACCACGTCTTCCATGTTGTGACTGATGAGCAGCACCGTCACGCCTTGCGTCTTTAACTGGCCAATAAGCGCCAGGACCTCGGCGGTTTCCTTCACCCCCAACGCCGCAGTGGGTTCGTCCATGATGACCAGTTTCGCCTTCCAGCGCAGCGCGCGGGCGATGGCGACGGCCTGGCGCTGGCCGCCCGAGAAGTCCGACACCGGCCGATCCACATCGTCAATGGTCTGGTTCAACTGCCTCAGGTAGCCGGCGGCCTGCGTGCGCATGGCCTTCTTGTCGAGCAACAGACAGCCCGGTGCGATGCGGCGGCGAAGCTCCGAGCCGATGAAGATGTTCTGCCAGATGCTCAACCGCGCGGCCAGGGCAAGATCCTGATAAATGGTGGCCACGCCGTTGACCAGCGCGTCATGCGGCGAGCGCCACTGCACGTCGCGCCCCGACAAGCGCATGGCACCCGCCGAACGCGGATGAGCGCCGGCGACGACCTTGATCAGCGTGCTCTTGCCGGCCCCATTGTCGCCACAGATGGCCAGAACCTCGCCCTCATGCACAGTGAGGTCCACCCCTTTCAGGGCATCGACCGCGCCGTAGCGCTTGGCCAGGCCGTGGAGTTCGAGAACGGGCGTCACGCGTCAGGGCTTCTTCAGGTATTGGGCGACGTTGGCGGCGTCCACGAGCTCGGCATCCATGTAGATGTACGGACCGTGGTGGATGCTTTCCTTGGATTCCTTCTTGATGGCGACGCGATCGATGATGTCGAACGCTTTGATGCCCATTTTTTCAAACGGAATGGCCACGGTCGCCATCATCAGGGATTTCGGATCGGCGATACGCCGGTAGGATTCGGCGCCGCCATCGATGCTGACCAGGATGGGATGGCCCTTCTTCGCGCCTTGCTGTTGCAGCAGGTCGTCGATGATGTAGGCCTGGCCATCGAACGAGGCCCAGATGCCGTCGACCTTGCCCTGGTTTTTGAGCAGCAACGCGCTCATGCCGGCTTTGACGTCGTTGCGCCAGGACGCGGCGCGGGCCATGGTGTGCGAACCGATGACCTTCACGGCCGGGTTTTCGCTGAGCACGACATCGAGGATCTTGCCGCGGATGCGGGTGCCGGTATTGCCTTCATACCGTTCCGTGAGGATGTTGCCACGGTAGTTCAGGTGGTCCATGAGGAACAGCGCGGCCTTGGCGCCGGCCGAGTATTCATTGACGGCGATGTCGAACAACACATAGGGGCTCGCGCCGCTCATGACCGTGACGACCGGGATGCCCGCCGCCTTGGCCGCCTTGAACTGCTCCTCGGCCTGGAGCGGCTTGCCCATGGCGACGATGATGCCGGTGGGTTTGGACTGTATCGCGGTCTGCAATTGCTGGATGTGGGTGGGCATGTCGCCCTTGCTGTTCAATATCTGCACGTTCCAACCCTGGGCCCGCGCGGCGGCGGCCGCCGCGTTGACCACCCGGGCGTGCGTCTCGGACGACATCTGGAAGCCGATGATGTCCAGGGTCGGCGCGCTTTGCGCCGCCCCGGCGAAGCCGAGCAGCAGGATCATCGCCGCGGCGAGGCGGCGCAGGAAAGTGGTCATGGTGTTCCCCTTGGCGAAATTGGTGGCGTTGTTCGAATGATATGTTTGAACTGACTTGTAGAGGGATGAGGCTGATGTGGGAAAGAGTTGGGTTTATAAGGGAATAATGTGCGTCATACGGAAAAAGCGGCCTTCTTGAGCACGGACGATGAAAACGCGACGGACGCCACGATGATCACGCCCAGCAGAATGTCCTGCACGTAGTACTGCACCCCCAGCAGCACCAGGCCGTTGCCCAGCATGCCGATGATGATGGCGCCGATCAGGGTGCCCGGCACGTTGGGGCGCCCCGGTTCGAACATGGTCATGCCCAGCAGCACGGCGGCGATGGATGTCAGCATCAGGTCGCCGGCGGAATCGGGCGAGGCCGAGGCCAGGTTGGACGTCATGAGCACGGCGGTGATGCCGGCCGCCAGCCCCGACAGCGCCAGGCCGATGATCTTGATGCGGCGCACGTTGACCCCGGCCAACCGCGTCGCCTCACTGGCCTCGCCCGCGGCCAGCATGCGGAAGCCCAGCCGCGTCTGCTTCAGCAGGAAAAGCGTGGCTACACCGACCACTATCAGCCAGAAAATCAGGGCCGGAATGCCGAACACCGTGCCACGCCCGATCCAGAGGAAACGCGGATCCCACTGTCCGACCAGGGCCACGCCCTGCGTGATCATGAAGGCGAAGCCGTTGGCGATGGATGCCGTGGCCAGCGTGGCGATGAGCGATGGCACGCGCAGGACGGTGACCAGCAGGCCATTCAACACCCCCGCGCCAGCGCCCACGGCCAGGCCGGCCAGCACCGCGACGGCCGGTGCGTGGCCGGTGTGCACCAGCCAACCCACCACCACGGCGGCCAGGCTGCAGATATTGGCGAACGACAGATCGAGTTCAGCCACCAGCAGGGCCAGCGCGAAACCCATGCCCAGTATGGCCATGAAGCTGATGCGTTCGACGATGTTGGCGAGGTTCTGCAGGGCCAGGAAGTTGGGGGCGAACAGCGCGAAGAACAGGAACAGGATGGCACCGGCCGCGCAGGTTCCATAGCGTTCGAGCCATAGGCGTGGGGTGGCGCCGGTCATGCTTGAATGGCCCAATCCGGGGTGGCTGATGAGTCGGTCTTGGAACAGGTCATGTCGAGGCGAGCGTCTGGTCCAGAAGCATCGCGAAAGTCGCCGCTCTGGAATCAAAGTAGCGCATACGGCCCGGATCGGGGTGTATCAGGACGTTATGCTGGTTGACGGCGTCTTGCGTAGCCGACAGATCGGAATGATACCCAACGGCGACGCCTGCGGCCAGCGCCGCGCCCACCAGCGCCGATTCCGGGTTCGCGCCCAGAGCGATGGGAACGCCGAACGCATCAGCCCGGGTCTGGCACCAGTGCGGAAGGGATGTGCCGCCACCGCCCATGCGGATGATCGTGCCTGCGTCGAAAGCGCCCGCTTTGTCCAGGGCCAGACGATGCGCCAGGGCAAGCCCTTCGACGACGGCGCGGGCGAGGTCGCTGCGGGTGTGATGCGTCCGCACTGAGTGAAAGCTGGCGGACAAATTGGCGTTCCACCACGGCATGCGTTCTCCGGATGGATAAGGGAGGCAGACGGGCGGGTCCTGCGACGGCGCGGCCTGGGCGGCTTCAAGCGTGGCTGCGGGATCATCCCTGTCGAGGAAGGCGCGGGCGAACCAGGCAAGCGTCCCCAGCCCTGTCTGGCACGGCCCCCCGGTGTGCCAAAGCGCCGGTGTCCAGGGCATGCAGACCATTCCTGGCACGGTGCGGGGTTCTGAACCGAGCAGGCCCATGACCTCGGTGGTTCCCGAGATGTCATAGACGCCGCCGTCGACCACCGCCCCCATGCCCAGTGTGGAGCACCAGCTGTCGAAACTGCTGGTCGCGACGGGTACGCCGGCCAGCTTTCGGAGCCGACGGTCATCGAGAGTCAGCACCGTGCCCAGTCTGGCATGCGGCGCCATTGGCGGGGGGATGACCGATGCCGGGAATTCCAGCTGGGCGAGAACCTGGGTTGCGCTCGGAGCGTTGGCCATGCCCGACTGGATGCGCCCGTGCGCCACCGAATCCGTCGCCAGGCGGCCAGTCAGCCGGAAGTTCAACCAGTCCTTCAACTCGACCATGGCGGCGGGGGCCTTGCCGCAGTCGAGCCGGAATTGCGCCAATCGGGCAAGAGGGTGGAACGCGCCATAGCCGGTGGTGTCATCGGGCGACCTGTAGGCGGCGGCCACTTCGGTGGCCCGGTCTTCGCCGTACGGATCATCCCAAAACACCACCGGGCCCAGCACACTGCCATCCTTGTCCAGAAATACGTGCGACCGCGTGACGCCAGTCAACGCCACGGCCAGGATGCGGTCTGGCGCCTCGGGCGATCGCAGGAGGTCGCCGATGAGGGCGGTGACGCCCTTCCAGATGGCTTCGGCCCGCCGCGCGGACGAGCGAATGGGCGATTCGGTGTGCGCGACCGGGCCCAATCGACCGTCGGGCCCGACCCACGCCGCTTTCAGCCGTGTCGAACCCAGGTCGACGGCAAGAATGGCTGTGTGTTCGTTGCTGTTCATGGTGAGTGAAGGGGTGGGTTTCCGCTGTCGAAGTGTAACCGGCGCGGTCCGCAGTCGCGTTACCATGGGGGGCATCGTCTCTTGTGGAGCGAGTCATGAGATCGTGTGAGCAGGTTGTGCTCCTGGCGGATTACAACGCCTGGATGAACAAGCGCACCTATGAGGCCGCGGGCCGACTATCTTCGTCAGATCTGGCCGTCGACAGAAAGGCGTTTTTCGGATCCATTCTTGGCACACTCAATCATCTGGTCGTCGGCGACACCTTGTGGTTGAAGCGCTTTGCCACACATCCGGCGGGCTATCCCGCGCTCGATCCGATCCGTGCCCTGCCCATGCCAGTATCGCTCGACGCCTTGTTGTTCACGGATTTCCCGGCGCTGGAGGAGCATCGCAAAATGTTGGACGATGCCGTATGCGACTGGGCGGGATCTGTGACCGATGCGGATCTGGAGCAGACTCTGCGCTACAAGAACACCAAAGGTATCGAATCGAACCGATTGTTCTTCAGCCTTGTCCTGCATTTCTTCAACCACCAGACGCATCATCGCGGCCAGGTTTCGACGCTGTTGTTCCAGGCGGGCGTGGACGTCGGGGTGACCGATCTGCTGGCGCTCATTCCCCAGGTGTGAGTCACGGCCGTTTAAGCGCGGCGTGATAGCGCGCGACGTAGGCCGCGAAGTCCTCGGTGTCTCCGCGTTCGAGGCGGGCTTGTTCTTCAACGGAGCGGGCGGCGGCGGCTTCGAAGACTTTCGCCCGGGACGCCGAGATGGGCGTCGCCAGCAGCGCTTCATGGTGCCGACGGCTTTGCCGCAACGAAAAGTCATGCATGCTGACGCCTTCATCGCGCAGTAGCCGCAGGAGACGGGCGGACGGCGTCTGCTCCGTGTCGTGGATCTTGGGGCGCTGCGCCTCGACGGCGGCCGCGTGGCCGTTCTCGCCCAGGGCGTGATCGAGCAATTCGGCGTAGGGCCGCATGCGGTCGAGGATATCCCGGCCCCAGTCCGACAGGGCTACCGGGGTGTCTTCGTTGATGAGCGTCAGGCCAGGCCGGCGTCCTTCCTTCGCCACAAGTCCGAAATTGTTGTGACTGGTCGTGCAGATCCCCCCGTTGGGGAAGAACGGGCTTTCCTCGGCCGCGCAGAAGAGCAGGAACGTGTCCATGAAATGGCAGGTCTGAGCCGAAATGCCCACGGCTTCGAATGGATCGATATCCAGGCATCGCACCTCGACGTATTGCACACCGCGCGCCGCCAGCGCTGTGACCGGGCGCTCGCAGCGGCCCGTGGCGCGCTTGGGGCGGATGCTGGAATAGTATTCGTTCTCGATCTGCAGCACGTTGGTGTTGAGCTGTATCCACTCGCCGTCGCGGTGCGTGCCGATGGCCTGATACTGCGGCCAAGGCGTGGTGACGGCATCGTACAGCCGCGTCAGGAACGTTTCGATGTCGTTGTAGCAAAGCTGCAGTTCGGACTGGGTCTCATTCTTGTAGCCCAGATCGCTCATGCGCAGGCTGGTGGCATGAGGCAGATATAACGTGTCGTCGTCGAGCCGGGACAGCGTATGCCCTGGCATGCCACGCAGAAAACGCACAGAGACCGCCGGCGAGCAGCCGAACAGGTACATGAGCAACCACGAATAGCGATTGAAGTTGCGTATCAATGACAGGTAGCCCTTGGATCGCTGGTCCTCGGCCGACGCGCCGGTTATTCCGAGCAGGTCCCACAGCGTGTCCGGCACCGAAAAGTTGTAGTGCAGGCCGGCGATACATTGCATCGTCTTGCCGTAGCGTTCGGCCAGCCCGCGCCGATACACGTGCTTGAGCATGCCGGTGTTGGACGTGCCATACCAGGCGATGGGGATGTCGGCCTCGTCGGGCAGGTGGGCCGGCATGGACTGGTTCCAGACCATTTCCCCGGCAAGATTCGCGGCCACGAACCGATGGGTGTCGTGCAGTTCCTCCAGCAAGCCTTCCACGCCGTTGTGCGTGCCGGTGATCATTTCCAGCAGCGCTTCGGAATAGTCGGTCGTGATGTGCGGGTTGGCGAGGGCCGAGCCGAACGCGCGGGGATGTGGCGTGGCGGCCAAGAAGCCCTTGCCGTCGACGCGCAGGCCTTCTTTTTCTATGCCGCGCAAAATGTTCTTGAACAGCGACGGCTGGTCGCGTAGCGATGCGAGGCTGGATGTGCTTGATGTCATTGCGCGGTCGTTCCCTTATGGGGTCTGTCGAATCCTGGCTGGAAATTCTACTCGATAGGAGAATGAAGCCTCGGTGCGTCCCCGTGGTCGGAGTGGTATCGTAACGCGAACAAAACACGGAGGGCGTCATGTGGGGCAGGCTGTTGTTGGCGCTGGCGTTGTCAGTGCCGTTGGCGGGATGCTCGCCCGACTACAACTGGCGCACGGTTTCACTGGCCGGAGGCGAGGTGTCGTCGATACTGCCGGACAAGCCCATCGCCAAGTCCCGCACGCTCGATTTCGCGGGGCACAATGTCACCCTGACTTTCCTCCTGGCCGAGGTCAATGGCACGCTTTTCGCCGTGGGGGTCGCCCCATTGCCCGACGCCTTGCGGGCCGATGCCCCCTTGCGCACCGAAATGGGCAGGCAAGTCATCGAATCTTTTTATCACGGGCTGAAGCTGCCTGTGCCGAAGGTGCTTCCTGGATTTGGCAAGCCTTTCGCGCTGAAGGGGCCGGATACGAATAAGCAGACGGAACTGCATGCGGCGGTATGGGTAACGCCACAGGCATTGGTGGAGGCCATGGTGACGGCCGACGCCGCAAGGTTTCCGGCTCAGGAGGCCACGCGATTCCTGGATTCGACAAAGGTTCGGTAGCCACGGGCAACAAGCCGGCGCACAAGGCGGAGGTGATGGCTGCCTGGCGTCCGCGCACGTTGAGTTTCTTGCACGCGTTGATGATATGGAAATTGACGGTGCGTTCGGATAGACCCAGGATCATCCCCATCTCCCAACTGGTCTTGCCCATGGATGCCCAGTGCAGACAGGTGATTTCCCTTCCGGTAAGCGGCTTCATTGTTTGTGGATCCCCAGGTGGTCGTGTTTTTTTGATGATGATAAAAATTGATGGAATTTATCAATTTTGGTCATTTCAGTAAAATCGGCCCGGACAAGTCTGTGATTTCCAGTGTGCCGGCTGGTGGATTCGTCATCGATTTCCGTATCGATGGTGCTAGAATGAAGCCTTCCGATAGTGGCGCCGATTTGCTTGATCTGCTTGCGGGCGCCTGATAAATCCAGCTAAAGAGGTCCGTATGGTCCCGTCTTCCGCTTTCGCCGCCGATTCTTCCCCATCAACGTCCACCGCGTTCGCTTCGCCTCACCATGGCTCGCCTATTGATGAAGCGTCGGTTCCACCCGGCTCGGTCGGACTCGTTTCCCCGGAAATCATCCGCTTTGATGAACCCCTGGCTTTAGCCAGCGGCCAGGTGTTGCCCAGCTACGAGCTGGCCGTCGAAACCTATGGCACGCTCAATGCGGCCGGCACCAATGCGGTGCTGGTGTGCCACGCGCTGAATGCCTCCCATCATGTGGCGGGCATGTCGGCGCACGACCCCAAGGATATCGGCTGGTGGGACAACATGGTGGGGCCCGGCAAGGCGGTCGACACCACCCGCTTTTTTGTCATCGGGGTCAACAACATTGGCTCGTGCTTTGGCTCCACCGGACCGTCCAGCGTCAATCCCGCCACCGGCGAGCCCTGGGGGGCCGCGTTTCCCGTCCTCACGGTCGAAGACTGGGTGCGGGCGCAGGCCCGCCTGGCCGACCGGCTGGGTATACACAAGTTCGCCGCCGTGATGGGCGGGTCGCTGGGCGGCATGCAGGCATTGAGCTGGGCCATTTCCTGCCCGGAACGCGTCGAGCATTGCATTGTCATTGCCAGCACGCCGCGGCTGTCGGCCCAGAACATTGGCTTCAACGAGGTTGCGCGGCGGGCCATCATCTCCGACCAGGATTTCCATGGCGGCGACTATTACGCGCACGGTGTGGTGCCCACTCGGGGCCTGTCGGTGGCGCGCATGGTCGGACACATCACGTATCAGTCCAACGAGGTCATGGCCGAGAAATTCGGTCGCACGCAGCGGGCGCCGGCGGCCGACGGCGGCTTTCATTACGGTTATGGCATCGAATTCGAAGTCGAGTCGTATCTGCGCCATCAGGGCGAGAAATTCTCGCGCTATTTCGATGCCAACACGTATCTGCTGTTGACCCGGGCGCTGGATTACTTCGATCCGGCGCGCGCTTGCGGCGGAAACCTGGCCCGCGCGCTCGCCCAGGTCCAGGCAGGTTTCCTGCTGGTGTCGTTCGCCACCGACTGGCGCTTCCCTCCGTCGTGTTCGCGCGAGATCGTGCGCGCCTTGCTGAAAAATCAGCGGCCCGTCACGTATGCCGAGATCGACGCGCCGCATGGCCACGACGCATTCCTGTTGGGCGATCAACGCTACCATGCAGTGGTCCAGGGGTACTACGACCGCATCGCACAGGGGTTGAATCTGCCGGAACGCCACTTGACGACGGGGGTTCTGGCATGATCGAGACGCCACTCGCCGGGCCGGGTCATGCCCTGCGCCTGGATCTTGTCCGCATCGCCGGCTGGATCGCATCGGGTAGCCGTGTCCTCGACCTGGGCTGTGGCGATGGCGCATTGCTCGCCCACCTGCGTGACGAAAAACGCGTGACCGGCGCGGGGGTGGAACTCGACGACGACCACGTCATCGCGTCAGTGCGCCGGGGTGTGTCGGTGATCCAGCAGAACCTGGAAGAGGGGCTGGCACTGTTCGACGATCAGCAGTTCGACACAGTGGTGCTGTCGCAAACCCTGCAATCCATGCATCGTACCGAGCACATACTGCGGGAAATGGCGCGTGTCGCGCGTTTCGGCATCGTGTCGTTCCCCAACTTCGGCTACTGGCCGCATGGCTGGTCCATCCTGCGGGGCCGTATGCCGGTCACCGGCGAAATGCCGTATCAGTGGTACGACACACCCAATATCCACCTGTGCACACTCAGGGATTTCGAGCGTCTGGCGGTGTCGCTGGGGCTGCGCATCACCGACCTGGCCACGTTCAATACGCACAAGGAAGTTTCCTTCCTGCCGGGGTGGCGTAGTACGCTTGCGGTTTACCGGTTCGAATCGAACCAGCATCCGTCGCCATCCCAGGAGTAGATCATCGGGTCATCCGCCAACGTTTATGCCAGCCCCCGCGTCACACCGTTGCTGGTGCTGGGATTCGCCAGCGGGCTGCCGCTGGCATTGACGAGCGGCACGTTGCAGGCCTGGGCCACGGTGTCCAAGGTGTCTTTGCAGGACATCGGTTTTCTGACTCTCGTTGGTTCCGCCTACACGCTGAAATTTCTGTGGGCGCCGCTGGTGGACCGTTACGCGCCACCACTGTTCGGTCGCCGCCGCGGCTGGATGTTCTGCACGCAGATCCTGCTGGCTCTGGGTATCGCGGCCATGGGGGTGATGTCGCCGGCGCATGATTTGGGCGCGCTGGCCGCGCTGGCCGTATTGGTCGCGTTTTTGTCGGCGACCCAGGATATCGCGTTCAACGCATACAGCACCGACGTCCTGCGCAAACATGAGCTTGCCGCGGGCGCGGCGTTGCAGGTTCTGGGTTACCGGCTGGCTATGATCGTCTCAGGCGGGCTGGCATTGGTCCTGGCGGGCGAGTGGCTGGGTTGGAGCAATACCTATTTCCTGATGGGGGCTCTGATGGCTTTGTGCGCCATTGCCTCGTGGCTTGCGCCTGAGCCAGAAGAGCGCTGCGCCGAACCCAAGACGCTGGCCATCGCGGTGGTCGAGCCTCTGGCGGAGTTCTTCCGGCGGCCGGGGGCGTGGACCATCCTCGCCCTGATCGTCCTGTATAAGCTGGGCGATGCGTTCGCGGGTGCGCTGTCCACCACGTTCTTGCTGCGCGGCACGGGCTTCAGCCTGGCCGAAGTGGGCACGGTGAACAAGATCTTCGGCCTGGCCGCGACCATCATCGGGGCGCTGGTGGGTGGATCCCTCATGGCGCGTCTGGGTTTGTACCGGTCGCTGATGTTGTTCGGTATTTTCCAGGCGATATCCAATTTCGGCTATTGGGTGCTGGCGGTGACACCGCCACACCTGTACTCCATGGCGGTGGTTGTCGCAGTGGAGAACCTATGCGGTGGGCTGGGCACGGCGGCGTTCGTGGCCTTGCTGATGGCGCTGTGCAACCACGAGTTTTCCGCCACGCAGTTCGCGTTGCTCTCTGCGTTGTCGGCGGTCGGGCGCACCTACCTGGCCGGGCCACTTACCCCTCCGCTGGTCGAACATCTTGGGTGGCCGACGTTTTTCATGTTCACGGTTTTCATCGGAGTGCCTGGTTTGGTGTTGCTATGGTGGCGCCGCAAGGAGATCCGTGGCCTGGAGAGCCTCGGCGTCGCCTGACACAGCATTCCCCGCCGTGGGCCAATCCCGATCATCGCGCTGCGGAATGGTATAAATATTGCGCAACATATTGTAAAATGTTGATGATCACAGTTTCCGGATAGTTTCGATTCCGAAGGCAGACGATTCTTGCGTCAAGGCCTGCCCGTGGTTGGGCCAGCGTCGGATTCGATTCTTGAGCCCCCGACAATGAAATCCCGCACCGACCACCCGGACACAGAGGCTTTCGACGACGCCTGGTCGAGCGCGCCGTTCGAGGCCGGGTTGGTCACACAGGATTTCCGCCCGGAACCCTCCGCCGTTATCAAGCATGAACTGACCGGGGCGGGACTGCGGGACGACCTGGAGGCGCTGCGCGACAGTGAACGCAGGATGGCGTTGGCTATCGCTGGCAGTAACACAGGTATCTGGGATCGTGACGTCCTCAACGACAGGATCCATTATTCCGCTGGCTGGAAGGCATTGCTTGGCTATGCGGAGAACGAGATCGGTGACCAACTGACCGAAAGCTATACTCGTGTCCACCCGGATGATCTGTCGTATGTGCGTGCGTCGATGCAAGCGCATTTTGACCAGAAGACACCTGTTTACGAAGTGGAACATCGCCTGCGCTGCAAGGATGGCTCTTACAAGTGGGTATCGAGCCGTGGCCAGGTGGTGCAGCGCGACGGTAACGGCCAGGCGTTGCGCATGATCGGCACCACGACCGACATCACCGCCATGCGTGATATGTCCGATCGGTTGCGGCAAACCGCGGAGCTGCTCACCAGCCTGACGGACGAAGTCCCTGGGCTGGTGTTTCAGTATCAACGATTGCCCGATGGCAAGACCTGTTTCCCATACGCGAGTGCGGGCATCCAGGACATCTATGAACTCGAACCGTCACAGGTGATGACGGATGCCTGTCTGTTGGACGCTCTTATCCACCCCGACGATTTGGCCGCCTATCACGCCTCGCTTGATGATTCCGCGCGCGATCTGACGCCCTGGCACTTGGAATATCGAGTCGTCCTGCCGCGACAGGGGCTGCGTTGGCGGCAGGGGGTCGCCCGCCCCAGACGCCAAGCGGACGGCCGCGTCCTGTGGCATGGCTTCATCACAGACGTGACCGAGCGTCACACCATGGAAGACGAATTACGTGAATTGGCGCTGCTCGACGGTCTGACGAAGCTGCCCAATCGACGCTGTTTCATGCAACAGATCGATGCCGAACTTGAGCGAATCAAGCGCGAGAACGGCAAACCGGCGGCAGTGCTGATGTGTGATCTGGACCACTTCAAGGGCATCAACGATCGTTGGGGGCACGTGACGGGTGACGTGGCGCTCCAGCATTTTTCCGGAATCTTGCAGACGCACTTGCGAAAGAGCGATGTCGCAGGTCGCGTCGGCGGTGAGGAGTTCGCGATCATGCTGCGGGCAACCGATCTCGCCGAGGCGTCGGGCTTCGCACGGCGCCTGCAAGGCAGGATGAGGCAGACACCACTCGAGCAGGGCGGCCATGTCATCCCCATCACGCTGAGCATCGGAATCGCCATCATGGGTACTGCGGACCCGGATGCGATGTCGGTGCTTTCCCGAAGCGACGCTGCCTTGTATGAGGCCAAGGCAAAGGGCCGCGACTGTATCGAGCTCCGTTGAGATTCCACGCGATGGGCCCAACACGGCGAGGGGCTCCATGCGAGGCCCCCTCGCCTGGTTTCGCTACAGGCGCGTGTCGTAGTCGATCGTCAACGGTGCATGGTCGCTGAAGCGCTCGTCTTTATAGATGGACGCGCCGACGGCTTTGGCGGCGATGCCGGGTGTGGCGACATGATAGTCGATGCGCCACCCCACGTTCTTGGCCCAGGCCTGGCCCCGATTGCTCCACCATGTGTATTGGTCGGGCTCAGGGTTGAGCGTGCGGAACACATCGATAAAACCCTGTTTGTCGAAAACCTCGGTGAGCCAGGCGCGTTCTTCGGGCAGAAACCCGGAGTTCTTCTGGTTGCCGCGCCAGTTCTTCAGGTCGATTTCCTTGTGGGCGATGTTCCAGTCGCCGCACAGAACGAATTCGCGCCCGGTCTTTTTGCATTCTTTCATGAGTTGACCGAGCCAGCCTCCGAAATGGTCCAGGAATCGGTATTTGGCTTGTTGCCGTTCGTCGCCGCTGGTGCCGGACGGCAGATACGCGCTGATGACGCTGAACTTGGGATAGTCGGCCCGGATGATGCGGCCTTCAGCATCGAACTCGGGGCACCCCATGCCGGTGGCCACGGTTTGCGCGGGCTGTGTCAGGTACAGTCCCACGCCGCTGTAGCCCTTTTTTTCGGCATGGCAGAAGTGCCCTTGATAGCCAGGCGGGTTGCTCAACTCGTCAGTCAGATCGTCGGCGTGGATCTTGATTTCCTGCAGGCAGACGATGTCGGGGTGGTAGCCGGACAGCCAAGGTTGCAGGCCCTTGCGAAACGCGGAGCGAATGCCGTTGGCGTTGAGAGAGGTGATGCGTACCAAAGCGGATCCTTGAAAGAGGAAGTCAGTGCCCTGACGGCTGGCTGATGGCCGAACCCGTTGAGCCAAAGCGGAAGCTGGATGCCGTGATGCCGCCAAAGGCCGTGGTTTCATGGTAGATGCAGACCGCGATCTCGGACTCGGCCGCGCCAACCGCGACCATCAGGGGGATGAGGTGGTCTTCACGCGGGTGCGCCAGGCGCGCCGATGGTGCCGACGCCCATTGTTCGAGCTGCGCGGTGCGTTCTTCGACGGGGCCGTCGACGACGACTTGCTGCAGCCACTCGTCGAATCGGGCCGACGGCAGGGCGCCGGCCGATCCCATCAGGCGCAGATTGTGGTAGCTCAGGCCGCTGCCGACGATGAGCACGTCTTCGTTGCGTAGCGGCGCCAATGCCCTGCCCAGCGCCAGATGCTCGCGCGGATCGTAGCCGGCATGCAGCGACAGTTGCACCATGGGCACGTCGGCTTCCGGGTACATGACGTGGGCCGGGACGAAGGCGCCGTGATCGAAGCCCCGTTCGTCATCCAGCGCGGCGGGTAGCCGGGCCGCGTTCAGGCAGTCGAACACGCGCCGGGCCAAATCCGGCGACCCGGGCGCCGGATAATTGACGTGGTAGGTGTTTTCGGGAAAACCGTGGTAGTCGTACACCATTCCCGGGTGCGATGCGGTGGCCACTGTGAATGCCGCCGCTTCCCAGTGGGCCGAAACCATGAGAATGGCCGAAGGGCGTCGGCCGATCTGCCTGGGAATGTCGCGCAGCGAAGCCGCCAGCGCGGCATTGCCGCGCGCGGCCTCGGGCATGTAGGGCCAGGGGCCGCCGCCGTGGGAGATGAAGTACACGGGCAACGTCATGATGTGGCTCTAGATAAGATGACCAGGACGCTGGCTGTGTCGGGCCTTGTGGCGCAGATGGTCGATGCTCCATGGCCCTGGACCCGCCGCCGCGATGTACAAGAACACGAAGCAGAACAGCACGGCCGCGTCGCCGCCGTTGTTGATGGGGGTGAGCACGTGGCCTTTAGCCGCCACGTGGCCCATGAAGTACGCGAACGCCATCTCGCCCGAGCAGATGAAGGCCGCGACCCGACCGAACAGGCCAAGCAGGATGAGGATGCCGCCAATGAATTCGATGACGCCGGCAACGCCGTAGAGCGAGGCCAGTGGTACGTGCATCACGAACAGCTTGGTCGCCCCGTGCAGAAGGAACAGATAACCGCTGACGATCCGCAGCACGCTTAGCATGCGCGGCGCCCAAGTGGCGCAACAATCGCTTTTCATGGTGGACCTTTCCTCTTTCTATTTGGTGGCTTGCAGGAGTGAACAAGAACCGCCAAGCCCGATCAGGCCGGGTGGCCCGGATTGCCGCACGCCGATTGGCGCGCGTACAGTGTATAGGAATCGTTCGCGGGATGACAACTTGGGCCACGCCCGCCCGTTTATATAGTACGGTTGGGTGCGGTTTGAAATATGAACGATAATGTGAGCCTCGCCATTATCCGCCCCCCGACTTGTCGCGCCATGACTGATCCCGCCACTTCCCGTACCGATTTCGTCCGTTTTTCTCTCGATCAGGGTGTATTGCGTTTTGGGCAGTTCAAGGTCAAATCGGGGCGGGTGAGCCCTTATTTCTTCAATGCGGGGCTTTTCGACTCCGGGCGTTCGGTGGGCCGGTTGGCGGGTTTCTATGCGCAGGCCCTGGTTGATTCCGGCATCGAATTCGACATGCTGTTCGGCCCCGCCTACAAGGGCATTCCGTTGTCGACCGCCACGTCCATCGCGCTGGCCAATCATCCCGCCATGAAGGGGCACGACGTGCCGTTCGCCTTCAATCGCAAAGAGGCCAAGGACCATGGCGAGGGCGGCGTGCTGGTTGGGGCGCCGCTCAAGGGGCGAGTGGTCATCATCGACGATGTGATCACCGCGGGCACGTCGGTGCGCGAATCGGTGGGCATCATCCGCCAGGCCGGCGCCACGCCCGCGGCGGTGCTCATCGCTCTCGACCGCATGGAGCGCGCGGGGGCCGATCACGAGTTGTCCACCCATTCCGCCGTGCAGGATGTGTCGCAGTCCTACGACATGCCGGTGGTCAGCATCGCTTCTCTCGACGACATCATGGCGCTGCTCGAAGACGACGCCAGTCTGGCCGCGCACCGCGAAGCCGTGGCCGCGTACCGCGCCAAATACGGCGTCTGACCTCTTGCGGAACGGGGCCGTGCCCGGTTCGCCCTGGAGGGCGGGCCGGACGGGAGGCGGATCGGCCCGATCCAGTGCTGCCGAATGGGCGCAAATCAGGCAAGCGGGATCAGTCCAGTTTCTTTTTTAGCAGATCGTTCACTTGCTGTGGGTTGGCCTTGCCGCGGGCCGCTTTCATGATCTGACCGACCAGCGAGTTGAACGCCTTCTGCTTGCCGCCACGGTACTCTTCAACGATGGCGGGATGGGCGGCGAGGACTTCGTCGATCATGGCCTCTATGGCCCCGCTGTCGCTGATCTGCCTCAGGCCGCGTGCTTCGATGATGGCGTCCGGGTCACCCCTCTGTTCCCCCTCGCTCATGGCCGCGAACACATCGCGCGCGATCTTGTTCGAGATGGTGCCGTCGAGGATGCGGTTGATCAGCGCAGCCAGCGTGGCCGGGTGGATAGGGCTGCGAGCGATGTCGATGTCGTTGCGGTTGAGCAGGGCTGACAGTTCGCCCAGCACCCAGTTGGCCGCGATCTTGGCCTGGCCAGCCGGCACGCCGGCCGCCGTCTGTTCGAAGAAGTCGGCGGTGCCGCGGTCCATGGTGATCTGTGCCGCGTCGTAGCCTGACAGCCCGAGGTCATGTTCGAATCGGGCGCGTTTCTGGGCGGGTAGTTCGGGCATGGCGGCCCGCACCCGTTGCACCCAGTCGTCCGCGATGACCAGTGGCGGCAGGTCGGGATCGGGGAAGTAACGGTAATCGTGCGCATCTTCCTTGCTGCGCATGCTGCGGGTCTCGTCCCGGTCTGAATCGTACAGCCGGGTTTCCTGCACCACCTTGCCGCCGTCTTCAATGAGTTCGATCTGGCGACGGACCTCGTACTGGATGGCGCGCTCGAGAAAGCGGAACGAGTTCAGGTTCTTGATTTCGCTGCGCGTGCCGAATTCCTGCTGGCCCCTGGGGCGCACCGAGACGTTGGCGTCCATGCGGAACGACCCTTCCTGCATGTTG
>DASTNK010000124.1:0-21026 GCA_035720945.1 Burkholderiaceae bacterium | reverse complement strand
TGGCGGTTGGCGGCAGACGTAAACCCAGTCCACAGAGAGCGAGTCATGGCCGACCCCATTGGCAGCGATTTGAGTTTCTATCAGGCGGCGATCGCCTTGCGGCAGCGGCGGCAGGAAGTGCTGGCGTCGAACATCGCGAACTCGGACACGCCGAACTACAAGGCGCGCGACTTCGATTTCGACAAAGCCCTTCAGAATGCGTTGGGTGATGACATGCGGTTGCCGGATACGCATCTGACCCTCACCTCGCCGCGTCACATTCCTGGCCAAGCCACCTCGTCGGGGCCTGTGGATCTGCTTTATCGCGTGCCGACGCAGCCCAGTCTTGACGGCAACACGGTCGACATGAACACAGAGCGCGTGGCGTTCGCCGAGAACACCATGCACTACCAGGCGGATCTCGATCTGGTTTCCCAGCGCATCAAGACGATGCTGCTGGCGTTGCAGCAATAAGGCTGGGGGAATTCAATCATGATGAGCATTCTCAGTATCGCCGGGTCCGCGCTCGAGGCCCAATCCCAGCGCATGAACGTATCGGCCAGCAACCTGGCCAACGCCGACAGCGCGGTGGGACCGGACGGCCAGCCCTATCGGGCACGCGAGGTGATTTTCCAGACGCAACCGCATGCCGACCAATCCGGTCCCGCCGCGATTGGCGGCGTGCGCGTAGCCGGTGTGGTGGAAAGCTCCGCGCCGCCCAAGCTCAAGTACGACCCCGGCAATCCCCTGGCCGACGAGCGCGGCTACGTCACCATGCCCAATGTGGACGTGGTGGCCGAAACCGTGAACATGATTTCGGCGTCCCGGTCGTATCAGGCCAACGTGGATGTCATCAACACCGCCAAGAGCCTGATGGCCCAGGCTTTGACCATAGGGCAATAAGCGCCGGGAAATGCCCGCAGCCAATCAGAATCCTTCAGGAGAAAATCCTTCATGACCAGCACGAACGGGGTTCCAGCCACCAGTGCCTCCAACGGCACGGCGGCGCTGGCGGCTGCCAGCGCTTCCACGAATAGTCTGATGTCCGATACGCAGGGTCAGTTTCTGACGCTGCTCGTCACGCAGTTGCAGAATCAGGATCCGCTCAATCCGATGGATAACGCCGAGGTGACGTCTCAAATCGCCCAGCTATCCACGGTCAACGGTATCAACCAACTCAACAACACCTTGCTTGCTCTGTCGGGTCAAATGGATGTGTCGCAATCCATGCAGGCAGCCGGCCTTATCGGGAAAGGTGTACTCGTTCCGGGCACCAAGGTATCGCTAGGGAGCGACCCGACCAACCCCACGGTCAAGCAGACTACGCCTTTTGGCGTGGATGTCATCTCTCCCGCAGCCAAGGTGGTGGTCACCATCATGGATAGCAGCGGCAAGGCGGTGCGTCAGATCGATCTGGGCGCGCTGCCCGCCGGAGTGCAGGCGGTGTCGTGGGATGGCATGGGGGACGGCGGCGCGCCAGTGCCAGATGGCGCTTACAACATCAAGGTTACTGCGCTCGATGGCCAAGGCGGGCCCGTGTCGGCCGACGCCCTGACATACGGCAAGGTGTCCAGTGTGCAGTATTCGTCCAGCGGTCCGAAGATTGATCTGGGGTTGGCGGGCAGCGCGTCATTGTCCGACATCCGGCAGATCCTGTCCTGAATGGCGTCAGCCGCTTTCCGTCGAGACGCATCGTGGCGCACGGAGGGCCTGGTTGCTCGATTTTGATGAAACAACGTCTAAAGAGGTGAATCATGGGTTTTGGCCAAGGGCTGAGCGGTTTGAACGCGGCGTCACAGGATCTAGATGTTATTGGTAACAATATCGCCAATTCCGGCACGGTGGGCTTCAAGTCGGGGGCGGCCACGTTCGCAGACGTGTTCGCAAACTCAAGTGTGGGCCTAGGGGTGCAGGTGGCAAGCGTCAACCAGAATTTCTCGGCGGGCACCGTCACCAACACCGGCAACCAGTTCGACATGGCGATCGATGGCGCCAACGGGTTGTTCGTGGTACAGGACCCTAGCGGCAACACGTTCTACAGTCGCAACGGCCAGTTCCATGCCGACAAGGACAACTACATCGTTAACTCTCAAGGCCAGCGCCTGATGGGCTACGACACGACGGGCAACAATCTGGCGCCCGTCAAAGTGCCGGTCGGGAACGTGGCGCCAACCGCGACGTCCACGGCCTCGTTCACCACGAACCTCGATGCCAACGCCGCTGTCATCGATCCTGCCGTCACGCCATTCGATATCACGAATTCCAGCAGCTATACCTATCAGCGCTCCATGACGGTGTATGACTCGCTCGGCAATGCGCATCAGCTCACGCAGTATTTCGCCAAGCGGGCACCCTCCGGGACGAACAGCGTGTGGGATGTGAACTACCGATTGGACGGGGCGGTGGTCGGTTCGCCTGCGGATGGGGCGCAGAAACTGACCTTCAATAGCGCTGGCGCCATTGTCACTTCGCCGCCCACGGCCACCGTGACTATTGCGGCGCCAGGCGGGGCCGGGTCTCCCGCCGCACCCATGTCTGTCGCGATGGATTACTCGGGGTCCACACAGTTCGGAAGTGATTTTGCCGCGAATTTTCATCAGAATGGTTACTACAGTGGGGAATACGCTAGTATGTCCATCGCCGGAGACGGTTCCATCGTAGCCAACTACACCAATGGTGAAACCCAGACGCTGGGCACGCTGGCGCTGGCGAACTTCAACAATCTGCAAGGACTCAAACCGGTCGGCGGTAATGCCTGGGCACAAACCGCCGACTCAGGCCAGCCTATTCTGGGACGGCCTGGGAGCAATGGTCTGGCCTCTGTGAAGGGGCAGGCGGTCGAGGAATCGAACGTCGACATGAGCCAGGAGCTGGTTAAGATGATCATCGCGCAACGCACGTACCAGGCTAATGCGCAAACCATCAAGACGCAGGATCAGGTGATGCAGACCCTGATCTCGGGCATCTAGGTTCACCATGGATCGGATCATCTACACCGCCATGGGCGGCGCCCAGCGCACGTTGGAGCAACAGGCCGTCATCAGCAACAACCTGGCGAACGCCAGCACCGATGGCTTTCGGCGCCAACTGGCGATCTACCGATCGGTGCCGGTCGAGAGCCCCGACACGCTGCCCACGCGCGTCGGCACTGTGACCTCCACGCCGGGTTCTGATTTTCAGCAGGGCGCCATGCGCGAAACCGGCCGTCCCCTGGACGTGGCCATCACCGGGCAGGGCTGGTTCAGCGTGCAGACCCCCAGCGGCGAAGCGTATACCCGGGGTGGGTCGTTCGCCGTGAATGCGCAAGGCCAACTGGTGACGGCGCAGGGTGGTCTGCCGGTCCTGGGTGATAACGGCGGACCCATACAGGTGCCGGAAAGAGGGCGTGTGACTTTCACCGGAGACGGTGCCGTCGATGTGCTGGGCGCTGGCGACAACCCCACCGAAGTCCAGCAGATCGGGCGCTTGAAGCTGGTCGATCCACCAACGAGCCAGCTGTCGCAAGGGGCGGATGGTCTGTTTCGCGTTGGTCCGGGGGGTGGGGTGCCTGCTCAGGCCGACCCCAATGTGCGCATCGTTTCGGGCTTCGTCGAGCAGAGCAATGTCAGCCCGGCGCAGGCCATGGTCGGCATGATCAGCAATTCCCGCCGCTTCGACATGCAGATGAAGGTCATCTCGGATGCCGGCGCGAACGAGGACCAGGGCAATTCGATCCTGGCGCCCGCCAAGTGATTGGCCCGCGGCAAAACCGGATTTCGCGCCGCATTGCGGCGCCTCAAAAAAGGAATGGACAATGATACGGTCGTTATGGATCGCCAAGACGGGCCTGGAAGCGCAGCAGACCAACATGGATGTGATTTCCAACAATCTGGCCAACGTCAACACCGATGGCTTCAAGCAATCGCGCGCCGTGTTCCAGGACCTGATGTACCAGACCCTGCGGCAACCGGGCGCCCAGGTCGGGGACAGCAATCAGCTTCCCTCCGGCCTGCAGATCGGCACCGGTGTGCGCACCGTCGCCACCGAGCGCATCCACACCCAGGGCAATCTGAAGGAAACCGACAACCCCATGGACATCGCCATACAGGGCCGGGGGTTCCTGCAGGTCCAGATGCCGGACGGCACCTTCCGCTACACGCGCGACGGTAGCCTGCAAGTCGACCAGAACGGCCAATTGGTGACATCGGGGGGATATCCCATCCAGCCCCCCATCAACATTCCCGACAACGCGCTGAGCCTGACCATCGCGCGCGATGGCACGGTGTCGGTGACGCAGCCAGGAGCCGTTGGAACCAACGTGAACGTGGGTCAGCTTCAATTGGCCACCTTCGTCAACCCCACGGGTCTTCAGAGCGAGGGCGAGAATCTGTACGCCGAAACCGACGCGTCGGGCCCAGCCAATTACGAGCAGCCCGGCCTGGATGGCGCCGGTCTCGTGCTGCAGAAATATGTGGAAACCTCCAACGTGAACGTGGCCGAGGAACTGGTGAACATGATCACCACGCAGCGCGCCTACGAAATGAACAGCAAGGCCATTCAGACATCCGACCAGATGCTGGCGCGGCTGACACAGATGTAAGGCGGCGTGGCGACGAACATGCAGAAAGGATTCCGCGCCATGGCGGCGTGCGCCGCGCTGGCGGTCGTGTCGGGCTGCGCGCTGGTGCCGCCAGAGCCGATCGTCACCGGCCCGCTCACCGCCGCGCCACCACCGCGTCTGCCGCCGCCGGTGCCGAACGGATCGATCTACCAGCCCACGGCGTATGGCGACTACCCGTTGTTCGAAGATCGGCGCCCGCGCAATGTGGGGGATATCGTCACCATCATCATTCAGGAAAAGACCAACGCCGCCAAGAACGTGGATACGGCCACCAACCGCACGAGCTCGGCGTCGCTGGGCATGGATGTGATGCCGGCCGCGATCCTCCCGAATTCCCTCAATTCCAAGCAGGACATGAATGCGTCCGGTGGCAACAAGATGGAAGGAAAGGGGTCGAGCAGCGCCGCCAACACGTTCTCTGGCACCATCACCACGACCGTTGTCGGAGTGCTGCCCAACGGCAACCTGCAGATCGCCGGCCAGAAGCAGATCGCCATCAACCGTGGCAGTGAGTACGTCCGGTTCTCGGGTGTCGTCGATCCCCGCTCCATCACGGGGTCGAACACGGTGTTGTCGACCCAGGTCGCCGACGCGCGCATGGAGTACCGCAGCAAGGGCACGATGGACGAGGTCCAGACCATGGGTTGGCTGCAACGCTTCTTCCTGAATATTTCTCCGTTCTGAGCCTGTGTCCCGATGATGAGTCTGTTCCGTACTGTCCGCTGTTTTTCATCACTGCGATGCCAGGCACGCCGAGTGGCCGTTGCTCTGGCCCTGGGGTTGTTGGCGTTGCCCGCGGCGCATGCCGAGCGGATCAAGGACATCGCCTCGATACAAGGCGTGCGTGCCAATCAACTGGTGGGGTACGGGTTGGTGGTGGGGCTGGATGGCAGCGGCGACCAGGTGCGCCAGACTCCATTCACCCAGCAGAGTCTGACGAACATGCTGTCGCAATTGGGTGTGACAGTGCCGCAGGGCACCAACATGCAGGTCAAGAATGTCGCCGCCGTCATGGTGACAGCCAGGCTCCCGGCGTTTTCCCGGCCTGGACAGACCCTGGACGTTGTGGTGTCGTCCATGGGCAATGCCAAGAGTCTGCGCGGTGGAACATTGCTGATGACGCCGCTCAAGGGGGCCAACGGCCAGGTCTATGCCATGGCCCAGGGGAACCTGCTGGTGGGCGGCGCCGGCGCGCAATCAGGCGGGTCCAAGGTTCAGGTCAATCAGCTCAACGGCGGGACCATTCCGGGCGGGGCCATCGTCGAGCGTGACGTCCCGACAACATACGCCCACGACGGGGTCATCCGGCTGGAATTGAACAACACTGACTTCGGCGTCGTGAACAACGTGGTGGCCGCGTTGAATCGCGCCATGGGGCCGGAAACGGCGAGCGCGGTGGATGGCCGGGTCATCCGCCTGCGCGGGCCGCTGGACCCGTCGGCGCAGGCGGGCTTTCTGTCGCAAGTGGAGAATCTGCAGGTGCGGATGCCGCCCGTGCGCGCCAAGGTCATCATCAATGCGCGCACCGGCTCGGTGGTCATGAACAGCACGGTCACCATCGATGAGGCCGCGGTCACCTACGGCAATCTGTCCGTGGTGATCAGCAATCAGCAGCAGGTCAGCCAGCCCAACACACCGTTTGCCGGGGGTCAGACCGTCGTCACCAACAACACGCAGATCGCAATGAGCACAAGCAATGGCACCATCAAGCATATGCGCACGAGCGCCAATCTGGCCGACGTGGTGCGCGCGCTCAACGCGCTGGGCGCGACGCCGCAGGATCTGTTGTCCATTCTGCAGACGCTCAAGAGCGCCGGCGCCCTGCACGCAGATCTGGAAATCATCTGAGGAGTTTCGCCCATGTCGCTGGTCCGCTACATTCACATGCCCGAGGCCGCATCGTCGTCCATCTTCGATTTCAGCAATCTGGACAGCCTGAAGCAGGGTGTGGCGGCGGGTGCCAACGCACCCGAGGCCGAGCAGAAAAAGGTGGCGCATCAGTTCGAGGCGTTGTTCATCCAGCAGTTCCTCAAGCAGGCGCGCCAAGCGTCCACGCTCTCTGGCCCGTTCGACAGCGAGCAGACAAAAATGGCGCAGGGTATGGCCGACGAACAGCTCGCGCTGCAACTGGCCAACCCGGGCATCGGCCTGGCCAAGGCATTGCTGGCCCAGATCCAGGCGGGTGGTTCGCACTCTGGCAAGACGGGGGAGGCGGACGCATTGGCGGCAACCTCGTCGGCATCCGCACGCGTATCGGGGATGCGGTCGCAATTGGGGATGGGTGGGCCGGATAGTGTCCCGTCCATTTCGGCACTGATATCCATGCTGAATGGCGGAGCGCTGGCGGTTGGAACCGTCAAGGCGGCGCAGGAGGCTCCACAGAAAATCCGTGATTTCGTGTCCAGGATGTCGGGCGCGGCCCATCTGGCCTCGAATCAAAGCGGTGTGCCGGCCAAACTCATCCTCAGCCAGGCCGCGCTGGAATCAGGATGGGGCGAACACGAAATCCGTGGCCAGGATGGACAGGACAGCCACAACCTGTTCGGTATCAAGGCCACGGCTGGCTGGAAGGGGAAGGTGGTGAATGTCATGACCACCGAGTACGTCGATGGCGAAGCCCGGAAAGTGGTGCAACCATTCCGCGCCTACGATTCCTATGCGGATGCTTTCGCCGATTACGCCAAGCTCATTGGCCAGAGTCCGCGTTACCAAGACGTCGTGAACGCCCCGACGGCGGAAGACGCCGCCAGGCAGATTCAGAACGCGGGCTATGCCACGGACCCCTCCTATGCCAGCAAACTCATTTCCATCATGGGGTATTTCGATGCGGCTGGCACGCACGGTTGACCACACGATGGGCGGCCCGTCGGGTCCCCGCCTAAATATTCACCACCCCGAGCCGTTAATTTCCGTGGCGGCTCCTGGTTCTTGTCCTGGCGCGGCTTGATCACAGTGCGAGCGAAATCATGAATCTAGCGAATCTCGGCCTTTCCGGCCTCACGGCTGCGCAGGCGCGTCTGATGACCACCGGCCACAATATCAACAACGCTGCCACCACCGGTTACAACCGCCAGTCTGTCCTGGTTTCCACGGCCGGCGCGACGAGCACCAGCAGCGGTTACATTGGCCGTGGCGTGCAGGTCGACGGCGTGCAGCGCTCCTACGATGGTTTCCTGTATAACCAGTTGGTCGATTCCCAAAGCCAGGGCGCGGCCATCGCGTCGTATGGCAATCAGATCACCCAGGTCAACAATCTGTTCGGCGACCGCACGGTGGGCCTGAATCCCGCGCTGCAAAACTTCTTCAACGGCATCCAGTCTGTGGCGTCCACGCCTGGCGACAGCGCCGCGCGCCAGGAATTGCTGGGGCAGGCCGGCAGCCTGGCCGGCCAATTCAATTCCATCAACAACTTCCTCGATGCGCAGCGCCAGGACGTCAATACCCAGGTTTCAACCGTCGTCACGCAGATCAACAGCTATGCGAATCAGGTCAATGACCTGAATCAGCAGATCACCAAGGCTCTGGCCAGCAATCCCGGCCAACCTCCCAATGATCTGCTGGACCAACGTGATCAGGCGGTCTCGCAACTGAGTCAACTCATCAACGTCAAGACAGTCGAACAGGACAACGTCGTCAGCCTGACGGTGGGAAATGGCCAGGTGTTGCTGGGTGGCGGCACAGTGTATCCTCTGCAGGCCGTGGGGTCGGCGGCCGATCCATCGCGGACCGTGGTCGCCTATACGGCGGTGTCCGGCCCTGGCGGTGCGACCACACCGGTCGAAATGGATGAATCCGGCATAACGGGCGGCAGCCTGGCGGGGTTGTTGTCATATCGCAGCCAGGCGCTCGATCCGGTGCAGAACGCCGTTGGCCGCATGGCGGCGGGCCTGGCCATGACGGTCAATCATGCCCATGAGCAAGGGGTGGATCTCAACGGCAATCCGGGCAAGGCGATGTTCTCCCTGAGCGCGCCGAAAGTGATTCCAAACAGTGCAAACGGCAGCACCGCTGAGATCACCGTGCAGTTCCAGGATTTGGCCACCAACCCGGATGCGGCCGCCCAGCTTACCGGGCAGGATTACAAAATCGCCTTCGACGGCACCAACTACACCGTTACCCGCGTTCAGGATGGCTCCCAGGTGTACAGCGGGGCGACACTGAGCAACCAGAGCATCGACGGCCTGTCTTTCAACCTTACCGGCTCGGGCACCGCTCCTCAGGCGGGTGACTCATGGCTGGTGCAGCCGACGCGTGATACGGCGGGCGGCTTCACGCTGGCCCTGTCCGATCCGGCTCAGATCGCGGCGGCGGACGCCACGGGCGGGTCGGCCAACGGAAACAATGCCCTGAGTCTGGCCAAACTACAGACGGACAAGACGCTGGACGGTGGCACCATGAGCGTGACGGATGCCTTCTCGCGGATCGTGAATCAGGTGGGGGTCATGACCCAACAGAATTCCGCATCGGCCAAGGCGCAGAACACGCTTATCCAGCAGAATTATTCGGCACAGCAGAACGTGTCAGGTGTCAACCTGAACGAAGAATATGTGAACCTTGACCAGTTCCAGCAACAGTTCCAGGCGGCTTCGCGTTTGATAGATGTCAGCTCCACGTTGTTCGATACCTTGCTGGGTCTTGCGAAATAAGGCATTCAACGGGTCAATCGTTCCCACTCCTTTCCGGCGACGTCGCCGAACCCGAGGTTGCAGCCATGCGCATCAGTTCTTCTCTTTTTTTCCAGACCGGGCTCAATTCCATCAACGCCCAGCAGTCCGATCTGATGCATCTGTTCCAGCAAATCGGCAGTGGTCAGCGCATGGTGACACCGGCCGACGATCCCCTTGCGGCGGCGCAAGCCATCAATATCAGCCAGGCGCAATCGCTCAACACTCAGTACGCGGCCAATCGCGGCGTCGCCAAGACCAGCCTGGGCACCGAAGAGAACGCGCTGAATTCGGTCACCACACTGATGCAGGACGTGAAGTCGCGTCTGGTTCAGGCCGGCAATGGCACACTGTCTGACGATGATCGCGCAACCTTGGCGAACGTGCTGTCGAACGCGAAGGCCAGCCTCCTGGCGCTGGCCAACAGTACCGACGGGAACGGCCAGTACCTATTCTCGGGTATGCAGGGCACCAGCGCGCCGTATGCCCAGGATCCCACCGGAAAGGTCACTTGGCAGGGTGATGCGGGCCAACGGAACATTCAGGTTGATCAGACGCGGCAGCTGCCAAGTGGTGACGTGGGGGTGGACGTGTTCCAACGCGCCACGCCGGGAACCAACACGTATCTGACGGCGGCGGCCACCACCAATACGGGAACCGGTATCATCAGTTCACCGCAGGTCACCGATCCGCACGGTGCCAATGTGGGAAGCAGCTTCTCTATCGCTTTCACCAGCCCGACGGCGTACACGGTCACTGTGACCGCACCCGATGGCGCCACCAGCACGTACGCCGGCGCCTATTCTCCAGGCAATACCAGCATCGCGCTCAATGGCGGCGTGCAGGTCAATTTTTCCGGCCAGCCCGCGACAGGCGACACGTTCACTGTTCAGCCAGCCGCCTCGAGTGGCGTGGACCTGAACATCTTTGATTCGTTCGACAGTATCATCTCTGCCCTGAAAGCCCCCGTCAATGGGGATCCGGCCGCGCAGGCGAAGCTGAGCAATACGCTGGCCAGCGTGTTGCAGCGCACAGGTGTCAATTACAACAATATCCTGACAGTGCGCTCCTCTATCGGCGCGCGCCTGAATGAAATCGACGCGATCGACGCCAATGGTTCCCAGCGCGGGCTGAGCTATTCCTCGCAGCTCTCCAGCCTGGAAGATCTGGATTATTACTCGGCTTCGGCCAACCTGCAGTTGCGCCAGTCCGCGCTGCAGGCGGCGACCGACGCCTTCCGCAAAATCCAGTCCACCAACCTATTCAGTTCTGGAACGAATTAGCGCGTCGTCCCGCGGAGCGGCGCGCCAAAGCCTGTCCACACAAAAAGGTATTCACATGAAGTTCAGGCATTTGCAACTGAAGACCAGTTTGTCGGCGATAGTGTTTTGTCTGTCGCTGCTGACCCTGGTGGCGGTTGCCATCGGCTGGTACAACCAGCAACAGAACCATCAGCAGCTCCAAACGATGTTGGCCGTCGGAATAAAAGCCAACAACAACGTCAAAAAGGCCTATATCGACGCGCTGCTGTCCATCGGCAAGATCGATGACGCATCGTCGGCCAAGTCCGAGTCCGACAAGGCGCAGGCGTTGCGGGTGGCGGATGGCCTGTTGGCAAGTTCCAGATTGCGCCTGAATCTCTTCCTGAAGGAAGACGTGGACGCGGCTGACATCAAGGACTCATTGAAATCGGCGTTCTCGCGCTACTGGGCTCTGGCCGACACCTTGACCGGGCTGGTCAAGTCTGGCGAACACGACAAATATGAGGCGCTGCGCAAGGAACAGTTGGGTTCGGCGGCCATGATCGTGGGTTCCACGTTCTCGCGTTTCGACCTTTTCATTGATTCGCAGAACCAGGCTGCCATGGACTCCGCCGACCAGTTGTCGCTCCGCAGCAACTACGCCTGCGCCGCGCTGGTGGTGCTGGCTGTCATCCTGGCGCTGATGGCGAGGCTGATTGTGTCACGCACAGTGTTGCGTCCGCTCAAGCGGGTGGGACGGTATTTCGATCACATCGCGGCGGGCGACCTCACTCAGCGTATCGACGTCACGTCGCAGAACGAGATCGGCGCGCTTTACACGGCACTGCGGCGCATGCAGGACAGTCTCGCCAGGATGGTCGGTACGGTGCGTGTCGGGACCACGCAGATCACCGTCGGCGCCCAGTCTCTTGTCGAGGGCAATGTCGATCTCAGCGGGCGCACCGAAGAACAGGCGGCGGCGCTGGAGCAGACGGCGGCCAGCATGAGTCAACTTGCCGGTACAGTGAAGCAGAACGCCGACAATGCCCGCCAGGCGAATCGGCTCGCGGCGACCGCGTCGGACGTGGCTCGGCGCGGCGGCCAGGCAGTCGCCGAAGTCGTGGCCACCATGGAGGGCATTTCCGGCAGTTCACGGAAGATCGCCGACATCGTGGGGGTCATAGACAGCATCGCCTTTCAGACCAACATCCTGGCCTTGAACGCGGCGGTCGAGGCGGCCCGTGCCGGGGCGCAGGGCAAAGGGTTCGCGGTTGTCGCCGCCGAGGTTCGGGCGCTTGCCCAGCGCAGCGCCCAGGCGGCCAGGGAGATCAAAGGCCTTATCGAAGACTCCGTTGGTAAAGTGCGGGAAGGCTCGGGCCAGGTGGCGCGCGCCGGCGAGACCATGCAGGAGATCGTGTCGTCGGTGACGCGGGTCACCGACATCATGGAGGAAATCGCCAGCGCATCGAGCGAGCAGTCGTCGGGTATCGACGAAATCAATCGCGCGGTGGCGCAAATGGACGAGGTGACGCGGCAGAACATGGCGCTGGTTGAGCGCGCCGCCCAATCCGCCTCGCGTCTGGGCGAGCGAATTCGAGAGGTCACCGGCGCGGTGGCCTCGTTCAAGGTGGCCGACAATCAGGTGATCGACGTGCCGGCCGAAGCGATTCCGGTTCCCGACGAAACGGGCGCGGTGGCCGGATCCGGGCGGGAACCCACCGTCCTCGGACGAATCGCCTCTCGAAACAACGCTGAAGCGCCGGGATCGACACAGCCGGCCACCGCACATCGAGATCGCCGCCAAGGCGCGGGGCAACGCGAACGGAATACATCTGTCGAAGCCACGGGAGCCGGAAGAAAGCCTGATTCCTCGGCACCCGCCGGCGTGCCCATTCGGCCCGCTCCCCGACCAGCTGCCGATCCGTTGAGGCCGTCGTCCGCCCCGGTGCCCGCGACCACGGCTGACGACGACGAGTGGGTGGAGTTCTGATGAAATTGGCGGCGTTTTCCAAGAGCGGGCGTGGCGCGTATCAGGATGCGCCACCTCATTACCCACGTTTCCTGCTCGCGGCGGCGGCCGTGATTCTCTGCGTGTCCACCTTGTCCGCCTGCAGCACCACCGGCGATAGTTTCCGTTCGGCCGCGTTGTCGAGCATGGTGCCGGGTCGCACGACTCTGGCGCAGGCCAGCGATCTGCTGGGTGCGGCACCGGTCGACACCTACGCGCACGGTGATGGGTCGGTGCTGGCGCGCTGGGCCTACAAGGTTTCGGTGGTGACCGACGCGATCTACGCCAGGCAGGAACTCTGGCTGGAGTTCGGCCCCGATGGCCGCTTCGAACGGGTCGTGCGCAAGGTGAACGTGCCGTCGAATCCCGCTTCTTCGCCAGCGAAGGAGGACACTCGGGTATCCCTGCCAGCAACCGGCGCCTCGCATCCCGCCTCCGCCAAGCCATGGGGCGAGTCGATGGAGAACACGGTGATCGTCTACCCGCTGGGGTCTTCCTGAGCTTCGCGGGCGCGACCCTGGGTTCCTTCTGTTCCATGACGGGTGCGCGGCTTGGCTGGCTCGTGCATTTTGAATAGTCGAACCCGCCAAACAAACGGGGCATCAGCGACCCGCCAGGGCCCCAGTCAGATCGCCCATGGCCTCATAACCGGATTGGAACAAGTGCTCGAGGAACGGGCCGCTTTGCGGCAGCACCACGGCAAGCAGGATCAGACCCACCATCAGGGTGATGGGAAAGCCCACGGCGAACACCGATAGTTGCTGGGCGGTGCGGTTGAGGATGCCCAGGGCCAGATTGATCGCCAACAACACAATGATGAGCGGCAGGGCCAGCAGCATGCCCGAGATCAGCACCTGGGAACTCCAATCGAACAATACCTGCCAGCCTCCCGGCGCCATGGCGGCCTGACTGATGGGCAGCACTTCGAAGGTGCGCGCCAGACCAACCAGCACGAGCAGATGACCGTTGAGCGCGAGGAACAAGAGCATTGCGATGATGTTCATCAGGCGCGACAACACGGCGGTGTTGGCGCCGGTCGTGGGGTCGAAGAACGAGGCGAACGACAGGCCCATTTGCAGCCCGGTGAATTCGCCTGCGGTCTGCACCGCCGCGAAGGCGATGCGCATGGTCAGTCCCAGGGCGGAGCCGATGAGCACTTGGCGCGCGGCGATCCCCAGACCGGCGAATGATGCGGGCGCGACCGCCGGCATGGTGGGCAGCCCTGGAGCGATCACCACGGTGAGTGCGACCGCGAAGGCCAGTTTGATGCGCACGGGTATAGACGAGTCGCCCAGCACCGGCGCGGTGCTCAGCAACGCGACGATGCGGAAGAACGGCCAGATGAAGGCGTTGATCCAGGCATATAGCTGCCCGAGTTCGACGGAGACCACTATCCCGCGCGCGTCAGGACACCAGCCCGGGTATGCTGGTGAACAGTTGATGCATGTAGTCGACCATGGTGGAGATGAGCCATGGGCCCAGCAATACTAGGGCCACGCCGACAGCCAGCAGTTTTGGTATGAACGACAATGTCATCTCGTTGATTTGCGTGGCCGCCTGGAAGATGCTGATCACCAGTCCCACGATCAGTGTGACCAACAGCAGCGGACCCGCCATGATCAGGGCGATCTTCATGGCGTGATACGTCATCGACATGATGGCTTCGGAATTCATTCACGTTCCTCCCTACTGATAGAAACTGCGCGCCAGGGAGCCGAGCAGCAGGTGCCAGCCGTCGGCCAGGACGAACAGCATGAGTTTGAACGGCAGAGAGATTGTCACGGGCGGCACCATCATCATGCCCAACGCCATGAGCACACTGGCCACGACCAGGTCGATGATGAGAAATGGGATGAATATGGTGAAGCCGATCTGGAATGCGGACTTCAGCTCGCTCGTGACGAAGGCCGGCACCAATACACGCAAGGGCACAGCGTCCGGCGTGGCAAGCGGGCCGACATTGGCCATGTTGGCGAACATGGAAAGATCGGCTTCACGCGTTTGGTGCAGCATGAATGTCTTGAGTGGTTTGGCGCCGCGTTCCAGTGCCGTCTGAAAGTTGATGGTGCCGGCGCTCAGGGGCTGATAGGCCTGGCTGTAGATCTGATTGAACACCGGCGACATCGCGAAGAAAGTCAGGAACAGCGCCAGCCCGATCAAAACGGAATTCGGTGGCGACGTTGGCGTGCCCATGGCGCTGCGCAGCAGGCCGAGCACGATGATGATGCGGGTGAAGCCCGTCATCATCAGCAATGCGGCGGGAAGGAACGATAGGGATGTCAACAGCAGCAGCGTCTGTATGCTCAGGGAATATGTCTGCCCACCGTTTGCGTTCTGGAGGGCGGTGATGGCGGGCAGCGTCGCCTGCGCCAGACTGGTTCCGGGCAACAGGCTGGCGATGGCCAGGAACAGCCCGGCGAACATGACGATGGCTGGGCGCCGCCGGGCGGGAGCGAAGCGAAGGTGGGGCGGAGCAAGCATGGGGCGGCCGCTCACGGACGGCGGGAGAGGGCGCGCCGCAACGCGGCGCCGAAATCCGCGGGGCGTGCTTTGGCTAAGGTGGCAACGTTGTCCCGGTCCGGTGTTTGCGGGTTCGCCGCGGGCGGCAGCGTGTGCAGCAGGGATATCTGTCCGGGTGTCACGCCCAGGACCAGACGCGCGTCCTCTATCTGGACGACCGCGAGGCTGGCGCGCGCGCCCAGGCTGTGTGTGCCCAGGACACGGATCGAGCCGCCCGCGCCCGCTTTCAGCCAGCCGGAACGGCGCGCGAGCCAAGCGCCCGCCAATATCAGGGCGATGATCGCCAGCAGGCTGAGAATAAGGCGCAGCGCGGCGGCTTCGGTCATGGTTCAGCGTTTCGAGTTCAGACGGCCGAGGCGATCGGCGGGGGTGATGATGTCTGTGAGACGAATGCCGTATTTGTCGTCAACCACGACGACTTCCCCCTGGGCGATCAGGTAGCCGTTGACGAAGATGTCCATGGGTTCGCCAGCCAGCCCTTCCAGTTCGACGACCGATCCCTGGCCCAGTTGCAGGATGTTCCGGATGGTCAGCCGCGTGCGGCCGAGTTCGACCGACAGTTGCACCGGGATGTCCATGATCATGTCGATGTCGCTGTCCCCGCCGCCGCCGCTGCCGACCAGTGGCTTGAACACCTGGCCGGATGCGCCGGCCGCGGTTTGTTCCGCCAGTGCGCTGGCCCAGTCGTCAGCGCCTTCGCGCAGGCCATCGGCCTGTGTCGCCGGTTTGGATTGCGCGTTCTGCTCGGCCAGGGCGGATGCCCAGTCGTCGGCGGAATCCGCTGTATCGGGCTTTTCGGCGGGGTCTTCGATGGGATCAGTCATGGCGGTTGAGGTCGGTTGTGTCGGGTTCGTCGCGGGCCAAGAGTTTCTGGACCCGCAGGGCATAGTGACCGCTGCGGGTGCCATAGGCACATTCCATGACCGGCACGCCACCCACGTGCGCCTGGATGATGGACGACAGCTCGAAGGGCAGGACGTCGCCGGCGCGCATCTTCATCAATGCGGCGATGCTGCTGGGGATGCTTGCGAATTCGGCGATCAGCTCCACGTCTGCACTGCGCACTTGGCGCGACAGTTGTTGCTGCCAGCGGCGGTCTATCGCGTTGGCGCTGGCGTGCTGCAGGGGGCGTATGAGCAGGTCGCGCACGGGCTCGATCATGGAATAGGGCAGGCAGACATTGAGTTTGCCTCCGGAAGCGCCAAGTTCGATGTTGAACGTGGATACCACCACGATTTCGTTCCCGCTGGTGATGTTGGCGAACTTGGTGTGCATTTCCGACCGGATGTAGTCCAGTTCGATCGGATGCACGGGCTGCCAGGCGTCGCCATAGCATTCCAGCGTCATGGTCAACAAGCGCCGGATGATACGTAGTTCGGTGGTGGTGAAGTCCCGGCCCTCTACACGCGTGTGGTAGCGCCCATGGCCGCCGAACAGGCTGTCGATGACCAGGAAAACCAGGCTGGGATCGAAGGAGAACAACGCTGTGCCGCGCAGCGGCTTCATGGTCACCATGTTCAGATTGCTGGGAACCGGCAGGTTGCGTTCGAATTCCGAGTATTTCAGAACCCGCAGGGTGCCGACGGTGATGTCAGCGTTGCGGCGCATGAAACTGAGCAGAACGCCGCGCAGGCGGCGTGCGAATCGCTCGTTGATCAGTTCGAGCGTCTGCATGCGGTGGCGCACCACCCGTTCCGGTGAACTCAGGTCATAAGGCCGTACCCCGTTCCCCAGGGAGTCTTGTTCTGCGGGTTTATCCCCCTCGCCCGTCACGCCCGCCAAGAGGGCGTCGACTTCGTCCTGCGAGAGAAAATTCTGATAAGGCATTTATTGCACCACGAATGCCGTGAACAGAACGTTGGAGATCTTCGGTCCCAAGGGCTGCGGGATGTAAGGCGACTCGAGCGATTTGATCAGGGCCTTGGCTAGCGCGGCGCGCGCCTCGGGGGTCTGCACGGTGTCGGGGTTCTGTTCGGACAGCGTCAGCAGGACACGGTTCCGCACCTCGGGCATGTAGCGGCTCAGCAGTTTGCTGGATTCAGTGTCCGCGACCCGCAGCGTGATCGCCGTGTACAGAATGCGCCGGCTGTCGTTGCCCTGGAGCGTGACGGTGAAAGGGTCGAGCGGGACGTAAATCGGGTTGGGGATGGGCGGAGGCGCTGGCTTCTTGGGCGCTTCGATGGCGTGGGCGGTGAAGGGGCCGAAATGGGATGAATAGAAGAGCGTGCCGCCGATACTGGCGGCGGCGACGAGTACGAGCATCAGCAGGGTTTTGATGGCTCTTTGCATGGGGCGGGGTTGTGAATAGGCCAAAGGTTTTCGCATAGCGGTGCTCGGGGTTCGACGCCGGAAGCATGCCGCGGTCCGCGCTTCACGCATCGGCCGCGGAGGGTGTTCCGTTGCGTGCGGGAATCATTGTGCCCGAGCGTGGGGGCATCGGTGTTCATGAACAACAGGTCGAAAGGCGGGCATCTCCGGCGTTTGGTTGATGAGCGGTTGAGCACTCCGTCAGGCGAAGGTGTCGACCAGGCCGTTCGGAGCCGATGCGCGGGTTCCGGCCGCCACCGGCTGGCCCGTGGCCACGGCAACGGTTGTGGTGACGCCGGCAGCCCGTCTTCTAGAGGAGGGCGCGTCATCGTCGAATGCCTGCCTTGAGGCCCCCTGATCACTCACGCTGGCTTGGCCCAGCGCAATGCCGGCCTGGGCGAGTTGCTGTTGCAACTGCGGTAATGCGTTCTCCACGGCCTGCCGCACTTGGGCATGAGGGGAGAAGAACACGGCTTGCGCCACGTTGTCGCTGACGTGGATGGCAATGTGCAGCGGGCCGAGGTTGGGTGGATCCAGTCGTAGCTGTGCCGTGTGACCCAAGCCCGACTGGCTGGACTGCGCGATGGCAACGAATTGGCGTCCGAGTTCGGTTGGCCATCGAGGGTTTTGCAGCGGAATGGTGATCGCCGGCCCCGTGGCGGAGGCCGTGGTCGCCATCAACCCATGTGTGGGAGCGGCTTGTGCCACGAGTGGCAGCCCATTGGGCGATGGCGTGGCGTTGATCCCGGCGTGCATGGGGGGAATCTGCGCGGCCACGGTCTGGTGGGTTTGCCCGGTGTTTTTTACCGACTCGGATACTGGGTGAACCGGCGTGTTGCCGGTTCCCGCGAGTGATGCGGCGCCCGCCCGTTCAGAGGAGTGCTCTGGACGGCCGCTGCCCGACGCGGCGGATGCCGCCAGCGGACTGGTTGCCGCGTTCCCGGGAGAAGCCTCTGGCTGTTTGGTGGTGTTGGTCGACGCCGGGGGGGCGATTGCCACAGGCGGCGCGGGGAGCGGCGTTTCATCGCCTGTGCTTGCCGCTATGGCTGCGGGGCCAGGGTGTGCGCGACCGGAAGCCGACGTGGCGGTGCGGGCGGTTTCGACGCCCTGTGCGCCTTCTGGCGTGTGCGCTTCGCCCGAAGAAACCGTCTGGCGCAGGGGGGCATTGGCCTCGGCGGCGATATAGAGCGCGATGCCGGGCAGACCGGTGCCCGCCGGGGACGGCGCATCAGCGATGGACTTTTTGTCGTCGGCTTTCTTGTCATCGACGGCTTTGCCGGCTTGTTCTGGTTTGGCGGGGTGGCCGGCTGCTTGCGTGGATGTGCCATTGCCAGACGACACCGGGCTTCCCTGCCCATCGGTGTTCTTCGCGGGCGCCTGATTGGCGGCGCGCGGGTTCGACTGGTTGGCCAGCACGTCGCGAAAGGCCGGGCTGTCGCCGGGCGGTTGCGCGTTGGACGAGGCCGGCGCCTTTGCCGATATATTGGAAGCGGAGACGGCGATAACCGATGTGGACGTCATGCAGGGCGCCTCGTGGCCGGATCCTGGTCGGGCTGTTCCGTGTTGAACGGCTGCCGCGCCAGATTCATGGCGATTTCGTCGCTGGATCGCTGCTCGTTGCGGTTTTCCCGGTATCGTCGCGCGCGCGCATCGCGTTCCAGCAGGGTTTCGTAGGAGTTCAGGCGCTGTTTCCGTGCGTGCCATTGCTCACGCCCGCCGCGCAGCCGCGCCTCGATCTGTGTCATGACCTTATTTTGCTGCGTGATCGCGTCGTCCAAAGTGGCGATGAAGCGCCGGAAATTGTGGTAATTCGACGCCGAAAGGCCTCCTTCGGAGGCGTTTTGCAGGCGCAGCGTGTAATCGAGACGGTACGTCCGCAAGGCTTGCAGTTGACGTTCGGCGTCCTGGCGCTCAGCCATCAGTTGCTGGAGTTGGCGGTAAGCCGTTTCCACCTGTTTGGCCGCCATGTCGATCAGGGTTCCCAGGGACGCGTGTTCAGCCATGTTGTTCCACCTTTTCGCCAAGGACCTCAGCCAGTTCGCGGGCCGAGGATGCGTAATCGATGCGGTTGTCCATGCCTTGTTGCAAATAGGATTCCAGCCAGGGATACCGGTCGACAGCCTCATCGATCTGCGGGTCGTTGCCCGCCGTGTAGGCGCCCACCGCGATCAGATCCCGATTGCGCTGATAGCGCGACAGGATTTGCTTGAAGCGATGAACCCGCCGCATTTGTGCGCCGTCGACGATGGACGGCATCACACGCGATATGGACGCCTCGATGTCGATGGCGGGGTAATGGCCCGCCTCCGCCAAGCCGCGTGACAGGACGACGTGGCCGTCCAGGATGGCGCGCGCCGAATCGGCGATCGGATCTTGTTGATCGTCCCCCTCGGTGAGGACGGTATAGAACGCAGTGATCGATCCTCCTGCTCCATTGTCGCCTTGGGTGCCATTGCCAGCGCGCTCCACCAGTGCCGGCAGTTTGGCGAATACCGATGGTGGGTAGCCTTTGGTGGCTGGTGGTTCGCCGATCGCCAGCGCGATCTCGCGTTGCGCCATGGCAAAGCGAGTGAGCGAATCCATGATCAGCAGAACGTGCCTCCCCATGTCGCGGAAGTACTCGGCGAGACGGGTGGCATAGACGGCACCTTGCAGGCGCAGCAGGGGCGAGACATCGGCTGGCGCCGCCACCACGACCGAGCGCCGCAGCCCCTCGGGTCCCAGGTTGTGCTCGATGAACTCCTTGACCTCACGGCCGCGTTCGCCGATGAGCCCCACGACGATGATGTCGGCTGCGGTATAGCGCGCCATCATGCCCAGCAGAACGCTCTTGCCGACCCCGGAGCCGGCGAACAGCCCCATGCGTTGGCCGCGACCAACGGTCAGCAACCCATTGACGGCGCGCACTCCCACATCGAGCACCGTGTCGATGGGCGCGCGGGAGAGGGGGTTGATTGCCCGTGCCGTCAAGGGGGCCATGTGGGCATGCCGCAGGGGGCCGAGCCCATCCAGCGGGTTGCCCGCACCGTCCACGACACGGCCAAGCAAGGTTTCCCCGACCGGAAGGCGCCGGGTTTGCGCTGACGTGGCCCGTCTGTCTTGTGTCGTGGCGTTTCCCGGTACGGGTTTGTCAGGCTCGGCGGGTAGTACGCGTGCGCCGGGGGGCAGCCCCGAGATGTCGCTCTGGGGCATCAGGTACAAGACTTGGCCGTGGAAGCCGACCACTTCCGCGTCCGCCCAACGGTCGCTTCCCGGTGCGATTTCTATTCGGCATGCGGCGCCGACGGCCATTCGCAGCCCTGTGGCCTCGATCACCAGGCCGGTGGCGCGTGTCACTCTGCCGCTGGCGGTGAATGGCGACACGAGCGGGATGCGTCTGGCGTCGGCCGCCAGCCGCAGCCGCCAGCGCGCGCCGGGCGTGTCGGTGTGGTCAGGTTCCACGAGGGGGCTGTCCAGGAGGCGGAAGGACGTCGAGCGCGGCGGCGACGTTGTGCCAACGGGTTTCCAGCGTGGCGTCCACCGCGCCCAGCGATGAGTGGATGAGGCAGCCGCCGGGCGTGATGGATTCCACCGGGCACAGGCGCCATTTTTCCTCGGGGTGCTCGCTCTTCAGGTAGCGGCGCACGAGTTCGAGGTCACCGGGGTGCACGCGTAGAGTCAGGGACGCATCCTGGTCGGTGCCCCGGTTGCCCAGCACCTGGCGGACG
>DASTNK010000123.1:0-7581 GCA_035720945.1 Burkholderiaceae bacterium | reverse complement strand
TTCCTCGAGCAGCGATGACGTGTCGCAGGGGGTTTCGTCGAAACCGGTCTCGGCCATGGGGTTGGGCAGGCCCGCGTTGGGATAGACGCAGATGTAGGTATCGCAGATCTTCGAGAGCTCGGCGATGTACGGGCGCATGAGTGCCGCGCCCAGCGCGCAGTTCAGGCCGATCGTGATGGGCCGCGCATGACGCACCGAATTCCAGAAGGCTTCGACCGTCTGCCCGGAAAGAATGCGCCCCGATGCGTCGGTGACCGTGCCGGAAATCATGACGGGGAGGCGCACCCCGCGCTCTTCGAACACCGACTCCACCGCGAAAATGGCGGCCTTGGCGTTGAGCGTATCGAAGATGGTTTCGATCAGGACCAGATCGATGCCGCCATCGAGCAGCCCGTTGAGCTGCTCGGCATAGGCCACGCGCAATTCTTCGAACGTGACGTTGCGCGCCGCCGGATCGTTGACGTCAGGCGAGATGGACGCCGTCTTGGGCTGGGGCCCGAGCGCGCCCGCCACGAAACGCGGCTTGTCGGGCGTGCTGAACTCGTCACAGGCTTGGCGCGCCAGTTTCGCCGAGGCTAGGTTGAGATCGTAGGCGATGTCCGCCAGGCCGTAGTCGCCCTGCGCGACGGCCGTGGCGCCGAAGGTGTTGGTCTCGATGACGTCCGAGCCCGCCTCGAGGTATTGCCGATGGATCTCGAGAATGACGTCTGGGCGCACCAGGGAAAGCAGTTCGTTGTCACCCTTGACGTCCTTGGAATGATTGGCGAAGCGCTCGCCGCGGAAATCCGCCTCGGTGAGCTTGTAGCGCTGGATCATGGTGCCCATGGCCCCATCCAGTATCAGGATGCGTGACCCCAGCAGCCGGGCGAATTCGGCGCCACGGGTATAGGACTCGATCGGATACGCGGAAACGGGATAGGACACGCTGCTACCTTCATAAGGGAAGATCGGAACCCGGCTCGAGAGGTCGGCCGGCCCGCGCGGCCCCATTTTGGTGAATGCCGCGCAAACGCCCTATTGTATCGCCCGCGCCCGCGTGGCTCGTGGCGAAAGCCCTGCCGCGAACGGGGTCGCGGACGCTTTGGCCAGCCTCGCCTACCCAGGCTGGCCGCGACGATATGTTACATTTCACACCGAGAGAGGTGCTTTCGAAGCGCCCGAGCCCGGCACCACGCATGGCCAGGGTACGGCGCTTTGCGAAAGTGAAACGGGAAACAATCCGCCTGGTCCAGCCTCCACCCGCGCTCGGGAATTCCACTCCCGACCCTGTCGACGAAGCCGGACCATGGCGTCAACTGTGCTGCCCCCGCAACGGTAAGCATGTCCCAGTACTGGCATGCCAGCCCGACACCGGCCTCGATCGCAAAGGCCATGCTCGACACCAGACCCCAGTCAGCATGTTTTTCCACCGGTAATGTGCGGGGACGCACATTATTTCCAGGTCATTCCATGAAAGCCATCACCTCCCGGCACGCGCTCGCCATCGCCTGTGCGCTTGCGCCATGTCTAGCCACCGCGCAAACCTCATCCAACGCGACGCCCCCCTCCTCGACTTCCACGACACCCACCCCGGCCATCACAGAACTGAACGACATCGTCGTCACGGGGCGCCGCTCGCCGCAACCCGAACGCGACGTCCTGGGCGATGCCACCATCATCGACCACCAAACCCTGGAGAACGCCGGGCAGAGCAGTCTGGCGCAAGTGTTGTCGCAGGAGCATGGCATCGAGTTCTACGACAATGGCGGGCCGCAGACGGCCACCGGCATATCCATTCGGGGCGCCAATACCGATCAAACGCTGGTCCTGCTTGACGGAGTGCCGATCAACGGCGCGACCAGCGGCTTGGCCGCGCTCAACGCGCTGCCGCCCGACTCCATCGATCACATCGAAATCCTGCGCGGTTCGGCCAGCAGCTTGTATGGCGCCGACGCCATTGGCGGCGTGATCAACGTGATCACCCGAAAAGGCTCGGACAAACCGTTCTCAGCCCAGGCGTCGGCCGGAGTCGGCACCTATGGCACCAGCAAATACTCCGCAGGCTTTTCGGGCAGCGCGGGGGGGTGGTACTACAGCCTGGGCGCATCATACGGCCAGAGCAGTGGCTACAACGCCACCAATAGCCACAACACGTATATTTACAACCCGGACAAGGACAGCTATTACTCGAGCAATGTGAACGGCTCGCTGGGCTACGAATGGAAGAAAGGCCAGAAGATCACCTTCCAGGCCTACAACACGCGCATCAATGGCGGCATCGATTATGACCGGTTCAACCCGTTCAACGACCGCAGCATCCAGACGCTGGAAATGTACAGCCTGGCCAGCGAGAACCAAATCACCGATTTCTGGAAAAGCACGCTGCGCTATGCCTACACGCTCGACAAGAACCGCACGATATCAGCCACCAGCGACACCACGTTCAGCACACGCCAGGACCAGTACTCCTGGCAGAACGACCTGACGTTGAGCAAGACGCAGAAACTGACCCTGGCCTACGAGTACCTGGCGCAGCAGGCATCTGGTCAGATCCCGTCTTACAACCCTGACTTCACGCCGGGGCCGATGCTGAATTTCAACAAGACGCGGCGGCACAACAACGCGTTCACCGGCGTTTATTCCGGAGACTTCGGCCGCAACCACGTGCAGGCCAGCCTGCGCAACGATGACGATTCGCAGTTCGGCCCGGCCACGACCTGGGGGCTGAGTTACGGCTACGATCTCACGCCGCACCTGCGCGGCTATGTGGCCGCCAACACCGGCTTCAAGACGCCGACCTTCAACGATCTGTACTACCCCGGTTTCGCCAATCCGAACCTGCAACCGGAAAAATCGCGCAACGTCGAGGCGGGCCTGAAATACACCGGGGACACCTATCTGCTGGGCATCGTCGTCTATCGCAACAAGGTCCGCAATCTGATCACGTTCGATCCGGCCGTGAACAAGCCCGAAAATCTGGGCCAGGCCACTTTGCGCGGTGTGACACTGACCGGGGAAAAGGATTTCGGCAACACCACGCTGCGCGCCAGCGCGGATTTCCAGGATCCCCACAACGACACCGACGACAAGCAGCTGAACCGTCGTGCCCGGCAAATCTATCGCCTCAGCGCCGACCATCGCATGGGGCCGTGGACCCTGGGTGGTGAATACCAGTTCGTGGGACACCGCTATGATGACGTACAGAACACGGTGGACCTGGGTGGCTACGGCCTGGTGAACCTGACCGCAGGCTATCGCATCGACAAGAACCTGGAGGTCAGCGTGCGCTGGAACAACGTGCTGGGCAGGGACTACACGACGGCATACGGCTACAACACGCCGGGGTCGAACGTATTCGTGAACCTGAGATGGATGATGTGATGACGCGTTCGGCACGCGGCTGGGCCCGCCAGACGACCCACGCGGGGCGCCGACGCGAGAAACGTGCGGCGCTGACCATCTTCCTGGTGCTTGCGCTGACCACCTGGACTGGAACCACCCAGGCCGCGCCGGGGCTTTCGCCAGCGGATGCGGGTTTGGGCCCCTCTCCTTCTGGACCAATCGTTCGTCCAGCGCCGCATACGTTTCCGCGCCGAATCATCACGTTGGCGCCGCACATCACCGAACTGGTGTTCGCCGCGGGGGCCGGTGACCGCATCGTGGGCACGGTGTCCAGCAGCGACTACCCTCCACAAGCACGACACATCCCGCGTGTGGGCAACGGTATCGAGCTCGATACGGAACGCATCGTCGCCCTGCGTCCCGATCTGATACTGGCCTGGCAGCCGTCCGGCGCCACACGCGCACTCGCGCCCCTGCTGTCCCGCCTGCATATTCCCCTGGCCTACGTGCAGCCACACGCGCTGCGCGACATCCCCGCGGAGGTGGCAGGTCTGGGGCGCAGGCTGGGCACGACCGCGATCGCCGACCCGGAAGCCCACGAGCTGACGGAGCGCATCGCGGCGCTGGCTGCCCATTACGAGCATCAGCGAGTGGTATCGACATTCATCGAGGTCGGCGCCGCTCCGCTCTACACGCTGGGCAAGGCCCCCCTGATCAACGACGCCCTGCGGGTCTGCGGCGGCAGCAATATCTTCGCCGGTGCGGCCATCCCCGCGCCGCAGGTCAGCATTGAAAGCGTGTTGCGGGCCCAGCCCGACGCCATCATCATTCCGTCCGACGATACGCGACGCGTGGCGCAACGGACCCATTACTGGGCCGATCTGTCTCTGCGCGCCGCGCTGGATCGGCACGTCTACGGCATCGATCCCGACGAATTGTTCCGGCCAGGCCCGCGCGTGATCGACGCCACCCAGACGCTGTGCCAGGACCTGGCCAAGGCCCGATAACCAGGTACTGCGCGCCAACCAAGTCGGACGCGCGGCACAAGCCGCGGTGATGGCCGTTGTCATCGCGACGCCCCTTGAAACAGCCAACCAGACAAGGCATCGGCAAATCGATTATCCTTGACGCCGCGCGACCACGCTCCGGATCGCGCCGGCCATTGGATACCGTATCGCCGGGCCCCGCTCGCGCGCAGCCCCTGGCCATCAGGAAAGCCTTCGCATGATTCCCAATACCCTTACCATCGCTGGCGTCGACCCCTCCGGCGGTGCCGGCATACTGGCCGACATCAAAACCATGAGCGCCCTGGGCGCCTACGGCACGGCGGTCGTCGCGGCCCTGACCGCCCAGAACACGCGCGCCGTCACCAGTATCAGTCCCGTGCCACCGGCCTTCGTCACTGCCCAGATCGACACCTTGTTCAGCGATGTGCGCATCGACGCCGTCAAGGTCGGCATGCTGGGCCAGCAACCGGTCATACGATGCGTGGCGGAAAGCCTCTCCCGATGGAAGCCCCCCCACCTGGTCATCGATCCGGTCATGGTGGCCAAGAGCGGGGACCATCTGCTGGAGCGTGACGCCATTGGCGAACTGCGCGGGCACCTTCTGCCTCTCGCGACCGTGATGACGCCCAATCTTCCCGAAGCCGGCGTGTTGTTGAACGCCACGCCCGCCGAATCGGTGAAAGAAATGCGCCGAATGGCGGAAAAACTGCGCCGGCTGCTCGGCGACGACGGTGAACGCTGGGTGTTCCTGAAAGGCGGGCATCTGCCCGGTTCGAGCACGGTCGACATCCTGCACGACGGTGACCGGATGCTGGAATTGCCCGGGGAACGCATCGACACGCCCAACACGCACGGCACGGGTTGCACCTTGTCGGCCGCCGTGGCCGCGCTACTGCCACAGGTTGGCGACGTGCCCGAGGCGGCCAGACGCGCCAAACGCTTCCTGGAAGAAGCCATTCGGCAATCGGGCGCCCTGGCCGTCGGCACGGGCCATGGCCCCGTGCATCACTTCCACGCCTGGTGGCGCTGAGACGGGCGCGCCACGTCCGCCAAATGTCTTTCCACCAAGGGGCCGGCGGCATCCTGCGTGGCGCCGGCCGCGCCACGCGGTGAAATCAGTACAATACAATCGTCCACCGTCAACGTTTTTCACGATACAGGCCATGAACGCTACAGCGCTATCAGAACTCGAACAGGCTCGTTTCAACATGATCGAGCAGCAGGTCCGTCCGTGGGGCATTTTCGACGAACGTGTCCTGCAGGCCCTGTTCTCCACGCGGCGCGAACGCTTCGTCCCCACCTCCGTGCAGGGCCTGGCATTCTCCGACATCGAACTGCCCCTGATCATCAACGCGGTGGATACGCGCGAAACCATGTTGGCACCCAAGGTCGAGGCCCGGCTTGCCCAGGAACTGCAACTGGCGCCCACCGACTGTGTGCTCGAAATCGGCACGGGATCCGGCTACCAGGCCGCCCTGCTGGCACAACTCGCACAGCAGGTCACCAGCATCGAGGTCAGCAGCCGGCTGGCCAACTTCGCTCAACAAAACCTGCAGCGTAATCAGGTCACCAACGTCAAGGTGGAAACCGGCGACGCGCATACCGGCTGGGGCACGACGGAATACGACGCCATCCTGCTCACCGGATCGGTGCCCACGGTGCCCGACGCGCTGAAATACCAGTTGCGCATTGGCGGCCGCATGGTCGTCGTGGTGGGCCAGAACCCCATCATGTCAGCCTGCCGTATCACCCGCACCAGCGCGGCCAGCTTCGAAACCGTCAGCTTGTTCGACACGGTCATCAAGCCGCTGCGCGGCGTGGTGGTCTCGCACTTCAAGTTTTGAGGTCGCGCGCGGCATCGCCGCGGATCTTTCCCAGCAGCGTCGTGGTCGAGCGCTGGAACTCGAACGGAATGGCCAATGCCTGGCCACCCCAACGCCTTACCGCGGCGGTTTCGGGCAGGGTTTCCATGTCGTAATCCCCCCCTTTGACGATGATGTCGGGCCGCAGCGCCTCGATCAGCGCCAGCGGAGTGTCTTCGTCAAAACTGGTGACCACGTCCACGCACCCCAGGGCCGCCAGCAACGCGGCCCGGTCTTCCAGCCCATTGACGGGCCGGTCGGATCCTTTCCCCAGGCGTCGCACCGATGCATCGGTATTCAACGCGACAATCAGGGTGGCCCCCCGTTGCGCGGCGGCATCGAGGTACGTGACATGGCCACGGTGCAGAATGTCGAACACCCCATTCGTGAACACCAGAGGGCGGGGCAACCCGCCGACGCGCGCCGCGTTGATGCAGGCATGCGGTGTCAGGATCTTGGATTCGAAGCGAGCCGGCATGGTCAAGGCTCAGGCTGGCGTCGGGCTTTTGATGAGGCCTTTGCGATAACGATTCAAGTCCTGGACGGTCTCGAAAGTGCTGCCCATGAGCAGCGACATATTGTGCAGGATGCGCGCACTGACTTTGTTCTCCCAGACCTTGTCGAAGCATATCTGGTGATCGAGCCAATTCTCGAGCCACCCCGGTGACGGCAGTTTCGATTGCACCGTATCGGCAGGGAACATGTCTTTGTTGACGTGCAGATTCGTGGGATGCAACGCCTGCGACGTTCGTTGCGCCGAAGCCATCAGAACGCCGATCTTCGAGAATGCGATGCGCGCCTGCTGGCCAAACGACTTGCCGCGTTCAACCAGCGCGCGCTTCATGTAGCGCAGGTATGCGCCGGCGTGGCGGGCCTCGTCTTGGGAGATGATCTTGTAGATCGCCTTGATGACCGGCTCGGTGTGCCACTCCGACGCCCGGCGATACCAATGATTCAAACGGATCTCGCCACAGAAATGCAGCATCAGCGTCTCCATCGCGGGGGCCGGATCGAATTCGAACCGCACGTTGTGGAGCTCTTCCTCGGTCGGCATGAGTTCGGGGCGAAAACGCCGCAAGTACTCAATGAGGGCCAGGGAGTGCTTCTGTTCCTCGAAGAACCAGATGGACATGAAGGCCGAAAAATCACTGTCGTCGCGATTGTCGCGCAGGAACATTTCGGTGGCCGGCAGAGCGGCCCATTCGGTGATGGCGTTCATCTTGATCGTGTACGCCTGCTCGTCGGACAGTTTGGAGGCATCGAAATCATCCCATGGGATGTCGGATGCCATGTTCCAGCGTACCGCCTCCATCGATTTGAACAATTCCGGATAAAGCATAGGATCCCTCTTGAAGTTCGGCGCAGGCGGGTTTCTCTCCGCTCGAGTCACA
>DASTNK010000122.1:0-9336 GCA_035720945.1 Burkholderiaceae bacterium | reverse complement strand
CGTCAGCTACAACATTCACAAGGGCCGTTCGGCGCTGGGCAATCGGGAGTCCCTGTCCGATCTGCGCCTGGGCCTGTACGGTCTGCGTCCAGACCTGCTGTTCCTGCAGGAAGTGCAAGGCCGCAACGAACGCCATTTCAGCCTGGACGCGCAGCACGAATCGCTGGGCGCCGCCCTGCGCATGAACACCGCCTATGGCTGCAACGCGGTGCGCAGCCGTACCGATCATGGCAACGCGCTGCTGTCGCGCTACCCCATCGTCAGTCAGGAAAACCAGGATATTTCCGATCACCCGCTCGAGCAGCGCGGACTGCTGCATGTGCAAATCCGCATCGATGATCGGTTCGTGCATTGTCTGGTGGTGCATCTGGGGTTGTTCACGGGTGGCCGTTCACGCCAGGTCGGCGCGCTGGTCGATCGCATCAAGCGCCTGGTCCCGGCCAACGAGCCGCTGCTCATCGCAGGCGATTTCAACGATTGGAACAACCGCCTGGCGCCGTTGTTCGTGCGGCAGCTTGGCCTGTTCGAGGTGTTCGCCGTGGCGCCACAAGTGACTCTGGCGAGTCCACACCGCTTGCGCAATTCGGTCCGGCAGCTCGGCAATTCATTGCGGCACCTGCCAGGTCCGCCGCCCCGGGCGGGCGCGGTGCGTGAACTCGGCCACAATGGGGCGCCACGCCTCACGCCGCCACCTCGCACGTTTCCCGCCGTGTTTCCGTGGCTGCGGCTGGACCGCATTTATCAGCGTGGGTTCGCGGTGCGCAACGCCCGGGTCCTTCAAGGGGCGCCCTGGACGCAGTTGTCCGATCACGCGCCGTTGTTCACCGAGCTTGAATTGCCGTAGGGGGCCTCGTTATCGCTGTGCAACGCAAGCCACCCCGCATCGTCTGGCGTGACGGAAACCGCATCACCTTGTTGCGTGGCGGCTCGGAATTTTTTCCCGCCCTGTGCCGCGCCATCGATCAAGCACAGCGCTCCGTGCATATCGAGACCTATCTCTTCCGCCTGGACCGCACGGGGTTGCGAGTCCTCGAACATCTGCGCGACGCTTGTTCGCGCGGCGTGAAGGTGCGGGTCGTTCTCGATGGCTATGGCAGCGCCGCCGACGCCGGGGCCATCGTCCAGGCGATCGAGCGCGTGGGGGGCCAGTGCCGCGTCTATCGGCCCGAACCTTCGGGATGGCGCAGTTTCAGGCTCAGTCACCGCAGACTGCGTCGCATGCATCGCAAGCTGGCCGTGATCGACCGGCGGGAAGCCTTCGTGGGCGGCATCAACATCGTGGATGATCTGGACGGTGCGTCCGATACGGCGCTCAGCCCACGGTTTGATTTCGCCGTGGCGGTGCAAGGTCCGCTGGCCTTTGACGTGGCGGCCGCGCAGAATCGCCTGTGGTTGCGCTTCGCATGGCGTCGGCCAGGCGATTGGAAGGGCTTCTATGAACGGCTGGGGCATTGGTTCGCCAGGGTGGGTCGGGACCACGGGAAGCATGCGCCCAACTTCACGCCTGGCGTCAGAGCCGCCTTGCTGCTGCGTGACAACCTGCGCAACCGCCAGGCCATCGAGAATGTGTATCTCGATGCCATGGACCAGGCACACGATGAGATCCTGGTGGCCAATGCCTATTTCTTTCCGGGCCGTCGCCTGCGTCACGCGCTGGAGCAGGCCGCCCGGCGCGGGGTGCGGGTGCGGCTGCTGCTGCAGGGGTTGGCGGAATATCCGCTGGCGTTCCGGGCCAGCCGCTCGATGTACCGGAATATGCTCGACGAGGGCATAGAGATTCACGAGTACGTGGCGGGTTACCTGCATGCCAAGGTGGCCGTGATTGATGGTCAGTCCATGGTTGGTTCGTCGAACATGGATCCTTTCAGTCTGTTGCTGGCGCGCGAGGCCAACGTGTTCATCAATGATTCCGCCTTCACCCATGGGCTCGAGGCTGATCTGGAGGCGGCATTGCGTGAGCGTGCCCGCCAAGTGACGCGGCAGAGTCTGATGAGGCGTTCCGTGGTGGGCCGCCTGATCGACGATGCGTCGTATTTGCTGCTGCGCCTGGGCGTTGTGCTGACCGGCCGGTCAGGTGAATTCTGACCGGCCTTCAGTATCAGAAGCAGGGGCCGTCACGACGTGACCGAGCCTGACTGTCCGGGGCTATGGGGGATCACTGGGTGCTTGCCCGCCGATGTGTCCGTGCCGGCTGTGCTCTCACTCTTGGTGTTGCGGGCGGTGGCGGACGTGTCGTCACTATTCGGAACGGGCCCCCAGCCTCCACCCAGCGCGCGGATCAGCGCGACCGTGGAATCGACCCTTTGCTCATCAAGCGCGACCGAGGCGCGCCGCTGCTGCAGCAACACCCTGTCGCCATCTATGACATCGAGATAGCTGATCGAGCCTTCGCGATACTGCGTGTGCAGCATCGTCGCCGCACGGGCGGCCGCCCGCACCGCCTCGTCCTGGGCCTTCATCTGGCCACCCAGCAGGCGCAGGTTGGCCAGGCTGTCCTCCACCTGCTGGAAGGCGACCAACACAGTCTGTCTATAGTTGGCGACGTCTTCGTCATAGGTGGCACGGGCCTTTTCCAGCTGGGCGCCGCGCTGGCCACCGTCGAAGATGGGCAGGCTGAGCGCCGTGCCAACCAGGGGCCCCAGCAGGAACGTGCGACTGCTCCATTTCAGCAGGTCGCCCAATGCCGAGGATTCATAGCCGAAAGAGCCGGTGACGTCCAGTCGCGGGAAGAAAGCGCTTTTGGCTAGTCCGATGCGCGCGTTCGCCGCCGCCATGGCGCGTTCCGCGGCGGCGATATCGGGGCGCCGCTGCAGCAATGACGATGGGACCCCCGCGGGGACTGTCACGGTGGTGCGCTTCAGGGAATCGGGTCTGAACGAGAAATCGGCCGGCGGCTTGCCCAGGAGGATGGCCAGGGCGTGTTCCGCCACGGCGCGCTCGCGGGCGATGCCGAGTGCCTCTGATTGGGTGGAGGCCAGCTCGGTTCTGGCGCGCGCCACGTTCAGGTCGCTGATGTCGCCGGCTGCGTACTGACGTTGAGTGAGGTCGAGCGCCGCGGAGCGCAGGGCCAGCGTCTTGCGGTACAGGTCCGTGTCGGCATCGAGTCGGCGCAGATGAAAGTATGCCTGCGCGACGTCTGCCTGCAGGGCCAGCCGCACGGATTGGAACAAGGCCTCGCTCTGTTGGGTGTCGGCCGCCGCGGCGTGTGTGGCGGAGGACACGCGGCCGAACAGGTCGGCCTCGTACGAAATGCCGAACTGAGCCCGCCACAACGTGGTGGGCGGGTTCGACGCGTCGGCGGGCAGACCCAGGGAGGCGTTCGAGGCGCGTTGGCGCAGGGGGCCGAAGCCACCGTCCAGATGGGGGAACAATGCCGAGCGGGCCACACCCAGTTGTGCCCGGGCTTCCTTGACCCGGGCCGCGGCCGCCTTGAGGTTCTGGTTGGCCGCCAGCGCCTGGCGCTCCAGGCGGTCAAGAGTCGGGTCATTGAAAACCATCCACCATTCGCCTCGGCCGCTGGCCTCGGCGGGATGGGCGACCATCCATTTGTGCGCCTGGGCCGGCGACAGGTAGGCCTCTTTGAACGCCGCCGGCACGTCGACCGTGGGGCGGTGGTAGGCGGGCTCGACCGAGCACGCCGCCAAAGTCATCAGCGCCGTCACGCTCAGGGCGGATTTGAGATGCTTGATCATGATCATGCGGATTCTTGTTGTTGCGGTTGATGCGGGGCGGTCGGAACCGGGGCGTCGTGATGCGAGGCGGTTTTCAGCCGGCGCCCGCTGAGCGAGCGCAGCAGGACATAGAACACCGGGGTCAGGAACAGACCGAATCCGGTGACCCCCAGCATGCCGAAGAACACCGCCACGCCCATGGCGTGACGCATTTCGGCGCCTGCGCCGGTGGCTGTGACCAGTGGCACGACACCCATGATGAACGCGATGGAAGTCATGAGGATGGGGCGCAGCCGCAGGCGGCTGGCCTCGATGGCGGCTTTGATCGTGGGCATGCCGTTGAGCTCCAGTTCACGCGCGAATTCGACGATCAGGATGGCGTTCTTGCAGGCCAGCCCCACCAACACCATGAGCCCGATCTGGGTGAAGATGTTGTTGTCGCCGCGTGTGAGCCACACGCCGATCAGCGCCGCCAGCACGCCCATGGGCACGATGAGAATCACGGCCAGGGGCAGTGTCAGGCTTTCATAGAGCGCGGCCAGCACCAGGAACACCAGCAGGACGCTGATGGGGAAGACCCAGGCGCCGGCGTTGCCCGCCAGGAGCTGCTGATAGGCCAGGTCGGTCCACTCGAAGCCGATGCCGTGGGGTAGCACGCGATCTGCGATACGCACGGCGGCGGCCTTGGCCTGGTCCGATGAATAGCCCGGTGCCGGCCCGCTGTTGATGTCGGCGGCGGTGAACCCGTTGTAGCGCGTGACCATCTCGGGTCCGAACGTGGGTGTGACGGTGGCCAGCGCCGACAGCGGCACCATTTGCCCGTCGCGGTTGCGGGTCTTCAATTGCAGGATGTCCTCCGGGTTGGCGCGATAAGGCGCGTCAGCCTGGACCCGCACTTGGTACACGCGGCCAAAGCGGTTGAAGTCGTTGACGTAGAGCGACCCCAGGTAGATCTGCATGGTGTCGAAGATGTTGGTCAACGGGATGCCCTGCTGCATGGCCTTGACGCGGTTCACATGCACGTCGAGCTGGGGCACGTCGATCTGGTAGCTGGAGAACGATGGCCCGAGTTCGGGTGATTTGCGCGCGGCGGCGAGGAATGCCTGGGTGGCCTTGCTCAGCGCCGCGTAGCCCAGCGCGCCGCGATCCTCGAGCTGCATCTTGAACCCGCCCACAGTGCCCAGGCCCATGACGGGGGGTGGGGGGAACACCGCGATGAAGGATTGCTTGATGCCCGCGAACTTGCGGTTCAGCGCTCCGGCGATGGCACCCGCCGACAGCTCCGGAGAACGGCGCTGGTCGAACGGTTTGAGCGTGATGAACACGATACCGGCGCTGGAACTGTTGGTGAAACCGTTGATGGATAGGCCGGGGAATTCGACCGCGTTCTCGACTCCCGGCTGAGCCAGCGCGATGGCGCTCATGCGGCGGATCACGCTTTCGGTGCGGTCGAGCGACGCGCCGTTTGGCAATTGCGCGAAGCTGATCAAGTATTGCTTGTCCTGGGCGGGCACGAAGCCGCCTGGCACGATCTGGGTCAGCGCGACCACGGCGCCCACCAGCACCAGGTACACCGTGAACGTGGAGGCTTTGCGCCGAATGACACCGGTGACGCCGCTGGAGTAGTTGTTCGAGGATCGATCGAAGAAGCGGTTGAATACTCTGAAGAACCGGCCCAGGACCCGGTCGAGCACGCGCGTGAGCCAGTCGGGCTTGGCGTCGTGCGGCTTGAGCAGCAGCGCCGCCAGGGCGGGCGACAGGGTCAGCGAGTTGAACGCCGAGATCACGGTCGAGATCGCGATGGTCATGGCGAATTGTTTGAAGAACTGGCCGGTGAGGCCCGTCATGAACGCCATGGGCACGAACACCGCGACAAGTGTCAGGGCGATGGCGACGATGGGCCCGCTGACTTCGCGCATGGCCTGATACGTGGCCTCCCGCACCGTGAGCCCGCGCTCGATATTGCGCTCCACGTTCTCGACCACCACGATGGCGTCATCGACCACGATGCCTATGGCCAGCACCAACCCGAACAACGACAGCGCGTTGATGGTGTAGCCGAAGGCCAGCAGCAGGGCGAAAGTGCCGATGATGGACACCGGCACGGCCAGGAGGGGAATGATGGACGCGCGCCAGGTCTGCAGGAACAGGATCACCACCAACACCACCAAGGCGATGGCTTCGAGCAGCGTCTCGATGACGGCATGAATGCTGGAGCGCACGAACTGAGTGGGGTCGTACACGATCTGGTATTGCACCGCGGCGGGGAAGTCGGCCGAGAGCGATTTCATGGCGGCCCGGACACGGCTCGAGACATCCAGGGCGTTGGAGCCCGGCGACTGCATGATGCCCAGCGCGACAGCGGGCTTGTTGTTCAGCAGCGAGCGCAGGCCGTATTGCTGGGCGGCGAGTTCGACGCGCGCCACGTCACCCAGGCGGGTCACCGCGCCGTCGGGAGATGTCTTCAGCACGATATTAGCGAACTGTTCCGCTGTGTGCAGGCGGCCGTGCGCGTTCACCGAGAACTGCATGGGCACGCTGGGCGAGCTTGGCTCCGCGCCAATGGTGCCGGCGGCCACCTGGACGTTCTGCTGGCGGATGGCGTTGACCACATCCGAGGCAGTGAGGTCGCGCTGCGCGACCTTGCGCGGATCGAGCCAGACGCGCATGGCGTAGTCGCCCGCCCCCCAGACCAGAACGTCGCCCACCCCGGGGATGCGCGACAGGCGATCCTTGATGTTGAGCACCGCGTAGTTGCGCAGATAGGTGGTGTCGTAGCGCCCGCTGGGCGAGATCAAGTGCACCACCAGAGTGAGGTTGGGCGAACTCTTGGCCGTGGTCACGCCCAGCCGCTGGACTTCCTGCGGCAATCTCGGCAGTGCCTGCGCGACGCGGTTCTGCACCAGTTGCTGAGCCTTGTCGGGGTCCGTGCCCAGCTTGAAGCTGATGGTCATGGTGAGCGTGCCGTCGCTGTTGGCCTGCGACTGCATGTACAGCATGTTCTCGACGCCGTTGATGGATTCCTCGAGTGGCGCGGCCACGGACTCGGCGATGACCTTGGGATTGGCGCCGGGGTACTGGGCGCGCACCACCACCGTGGGCGGCACGACCTCGGGGTATTCGGAAATGGGCAGCTGAAACACCGACAGCAGGCCGGCGAGCAGGATCAGGGCGGACAGCACGCCGGCGAAAATGGGCCGGTCGATGAAAAATCGGGATATGTTCATGACAATCGCTTAGAAACCGTGTGGGATGGCGTTCCGTCAGGAGTTGCCATCGATGTCGGCCACGGCCAGCGCGGGGGGTGCGGCCATGGCAACAATGTGGGGGGCGACGCTCATGCCAGGGCGCACGCGCTGCAGGCCATTGACGACGATGCGGTCGCCGGGAGCCAGGCCTTTGTCGATGATCTGCAAGCCGTCGTACTGGCCGCCCAGCCGCACCTGTCGGTACTGCACGTGGTTCTTGGCGTCGACCAGCAGAACGAATCGTTTGTCCTGGTCGGTGCCGATGGCCGTTTGATCGATGAGAACGGCCGGGTGCTGCGCCCCTTCCTCGACGCGCAGGCGGGCGTATAGTCCGGGGACCAGCGCGCCGTCCGGGTTGTTGAACAGGGCGCGGGCCAGTATGGTGCCCGACGAGGGGTTGAGCTGGTTGTCGATGAACACCAGCTTGCCCTTGTGGGGGTAGCCTTTTTCGTCGGCCAGCCGCAGTTGCACCATCGGGGCTTGGGCGCCAGGGGCGCGTAACTCGGCCGATACGGTCAGGAAACCGCGTTCATCCATATCGAACGCGGCGTACAGGTGCGATACCGAGACCAGCGAGGTGAGCGCGGGCGCGGCGCTGGCCGACACCACGTTTCCCACTGTGACATTGGCGCGCGAGGCGCGGCCCGAGATCGGCGCGGTGATCTTCGTGTGCTCCAGATCGAGCTCGGCGGATTCCAGGGTTGCCTTGGCCGCCTGCAGTTTCGCGGCCGCTTCGCGTGCCGCGTTGCGCTTGGCTTCGACGTCGCGGCGGGCGATGGCGTTTTCGGCGAGCAGCCGCTGGCCGCGCCGTTCGTCAGAGGCCGTGTAGGCGACGCTGGCCTGGGCGGCGACCACGTCGGCGCGTGCCCTGTCCACTGCCGCGACGTAGGGGCGGGGGTCGATGATGAACAGCACGTCTCCCTTCTTGACCAGCGCGCCGTCCTTGAACCGGACCGCGGTGATGGTGCCGGATACCTGGGGGCGGATCTGGACGTTGTCGACGGCCTGCAATCGACCCGAATACTCGTGCCAGTCTATGATGGGGCGGTTGATGACGGTGGCGACGTCGACCTGCACGGCCGATGGGCCCCCGGACGCCTTGGACGCCTTGGGGGCGGCCCCGGCGCGGTAGGTGACCAGGCCGGCAACGACCAGTGCCGCCAGGCCGGTCAAAATGATATTGTGACGCGTGGACATCTTGTTTCCCCTGAAGGGCTCCGGCTTCGAGCCGTGCCCGATCAATTGGTACTGAATTAGTACAGAAAAGAAACGTCATATTTTGCGCGTTGAAGTTTCCTGGATAAATAGCTAGTATTTGCGAATTCTTTTCAGAAAATCCAAACAATCCCACCGGGGGTCCGGCCGGCCTGTCCAGAGTGCTTCGTCCGGGTCGGCGCAGGGCGCGCGCGGCCTGCCTGTTCCCCCGGCACGCTTCCACGAGGGGCGTGATTCAGGGCGAACGAGCCCTAACGGAGCGGTAACGTGGATCGTTTTCAAGCAATGCAGGTCTTCACCCGGGTCGTCGACACGGGAAACTTCACCCGGGCGGCAGACAGCCTCGGCCTGCCCCGGGCCACGGTCACCACGGCGGTCCAGAATCTGGAACGTCATCTTCAGGTGCGGTTGCTCAACCGCACCACCCGGCACATCGGGCTGACGCCGGACGGCTCGGCGTATTACGAGCGCTGCAAGCTCATTCTTCAAGACGTCGAGGAAGCGGAATCCACCCTGCGCGACGTGGCGCTTCAGCCCAGGGGGCGCCTGCGCGTCGACACCACGCCGACGATCGGGCGGCTGGTCATCATCCCGGCCTTGGCGGATTTCTACCGCCGCTACCCGGACATGGAGATCGCCCTGGGCATGGGAATACGGCCGGTCGACCTGGTTCAAGAGGGGGTCGATTGTGTCATCCGGATCGGTGAATTGCCTGATTCCAGCCTTGTTTCACGCCGCCTCGGCACCGTGCACAGCATCACCTGCGCCTCGCCCGAATACCTGGACCGCCACGGCGTGCCCCAGACGCTCGACGACCTGGGCAGTCACCAGGCCGTGCTGTATTTCTCGGGCGCCGGGCGCGCGCTGGATCTCAGCTTCAAGGTCGATGGCGCCATTCGCGACATCCGCATGCCGGGGCGCATACTGGTCAACGACGTCGAGGCCTACATCGCCGCCGCCCTGCACGGGCACGGTCTGATCCAGGCGCCGCTGTGTCTGGCCGAGCCGTATCTGGCGTCGGGGCGGTTGCGCATCGTGCTGCCGCAGTGGCTGCCGCCAACGTTGCCTGTGTCGGCGTTGTATCTACACAACCGCCATCTTTCACCCAAGGTGCGCGTTTTCGTCGATTGGGCGGCCGAGTTGTTCGGTGACTGCCCGGGGTTGCGGCTGATCGAGAACGGCGACGAGATCCTCGTGGGGCG
>DASTNK010000121.1:0-5088 GCA_035720945.1 Burkholderiaceae bacterium | reverse complement strand
GTCGCGCAGGCGCGCGAATCGCTGCGCACACAACGCGCGGGTCAATTGCGGGTCGAGGTGGCCGACGTCACGCAGGAGGATCGGATCGAGCAATTGATCGAAGACTGCGAGCAGTCGTTCGGACCGGTGGCCGGCCTGGTCAACTCGGCGGGCATCGCCAAGGAAATCCCGGTGCTGGACACCGACGTCGCCACGTTCCGACAGATCCTCGACGTGAATGTGGTGGGTTCGTTCATCGTTGCCCGTGCGGTGGCACGGCGCATGAAGACCCGGTCGCGGGGCTCTATCGTCAACATCGCGTCGGTGTCGGGCATTCGCGGCAATTACGGCCGCGTGGCCTATGGCGCCTCGAAGGGTGGCGTCATCACCATGACCCAGGTCATGGCGGTGGAGCTGGCCCGGGTGGGTATCCGCGTCAACGCGGTGGCGCCAGGCCCCATCGACACGCCATTGACCAAGGTCGTGCATACCGCCGAGACCCGCAAGAACTGGGTGGCGGCGGTGCCGCTGCAACGGTATGGCGCGCCAGAGGAACTGTGCGGCACCGTCGGCTGGCTGCTGGACGATGCCGCGTCCAGCTACGTGACGGGGCAGATCATCTCGGTGGACGGCGGGTTCACCGCCATGGGGTTGGCGTTCCCGGACGCTGCCCGGGACTGAGCCCGGGCGGCCACGCCTGAACGAGACTCGCCCTGCCCGATACGGCACATCGGTCCAGGGCGAACGGATTCCCGTTGCCGTAATCATTTCACCAGAGGAAGCGGTCTCTCCGGCGGGGCGTTGTGGATGCGTCCCGCGCGTGCGTCAGGCCGTCGCGGTCTTGCGGCCCGCCTTCGGCGTGCGCTGCTTGGGCAGAGCCAGCATGGTGCCGCGGCATGACGGATTACCGCACAAGCACTGATACTGGCGCTTCAGCGTGGGGGTGATGCGGCCGTCCATGACCAGCCCATAGTCGTAGAACAGTTCTTCGCCCCGGGCGATGTCGCGCAGGGCCACGATGTGCACGCGCGTGCCGGCTTCGTTTTCCTCGGCCTCGCAGTTCGGTGCGCAGGAATGATTGATCCAGCGCGCGTCGTTGCCACGGTTGCCGCCGTCGATGACCTTGCCCGAGCTGGTCGAGAAAAAGAACGTATGGAACGGATCGTCGGGGTTGGTGGGATGCAGGGCGTCGGCCTGTTCCGACGTGATGCGCTTGCCGGTGTATTCGATGATGCGCGTGCCCGCCGGAATCTTGCGCGCGGCGTAGACCCCGTTACCGTGCAGGGTGGAGGGTTTGACGATATGCCAGGGGCGTGTGGTTTGGGTCATGGGGAATTGAATGAAGAGGCGCGAACGGAAAAGTTTATTATGATGCCATACCGCTCCCCTGATAATCCACGAAACGGCTGATCACGTGAATACGCTTACCGAAACCCAGACCCGCAATGGCGCCCAGACCCTGCTTGACACCTTGATCGCGCACGGTGTGGACACCATTTTCGGCTATCCGGGTGGAGCGGTCCTGCCCCTGTACGACGCGCTGTATTCCGAGCCGCGAATCCGCCATGTGCTGGTGCGGCACGAACAAGGGGCGGTGCATGCCGCCGAAGGCTATGCGCGCTCCACCGGCAAGCCGGGCGTGGTGCTGGTCACCTCCGGGCCGGGCATGGCCAACACCACCACCGGCCTGCTCGACGCATTGTGTGATTCGATCCCGGTGCTGTGCATCAGCGGCCAGGTCGCCACCGGCGCCATCGGCACCGATGCCTTCCAGGAGTGCGACGCCATCGGCATTTCGCGCCCGGTCACGAAATGGAACGCGCAGATCCGCCGCTCCGAAGACGTGGCGTCCGTAGTGGGCAAGGCGTACCGCCTGACCACCCAGGGCCGGCCTGGCCCCGTGCTGATCGACTTTCCCAAAGACATTCAGATCGCGCTGACGCCACCCGCGGCGGCTGGCGCTGAAGTGTCAGATGACGCCATCGGCATCGAGACGGCCAGCCCCGCTTCCGAAGCAGCGGTCAAGCGCGCCGCGTCGCTCATCGCCAACGCGCGCCGCCCGGTGTTCTACGGCGGCGGCGGACTGATCAATTCCGGTCTGGACGCCTGCCACGCGTTCACGCACCTGGTGCAGGAACTCGGCGCGCCTTGCACACTCACCCTCATGGGCCTGGGTGCGTTTCCGGCCGACGATCCGCTGTTCCTGGGCATGCTGGGCATGCACGGCACGCTCGAGGCCAACCTGGCCATGCATCACGCCGATCTCATCGTCTGCGTGGGCGCGCGCTTCGATGACCGCATCACCGGGCGGTTGTCCGACTTCTGCCCACACGCCAGCAAGATCCACCTGGACATCGACCCCGCCTCCATCGACAAGGTGGTGCGCGCCGATGTCGCCATGGTGGGTGACTGCTACCCGCTACTGCGCGCCCTGCATAAAGAAGTGTCGCGCATCAACCGCTCGCCCGGTGGGCTGGATGCCTGGTGGCAGCGCATCGCCGTGTGGCGCAAACGCGACTGCCTGCACGTGGAACCCTCCAAGGAACATATCCTGCCGCAGGATCTCATGCAGCGCGTCAATCGCCTGGTGGCGGATTCAGACGCCATCGTGTCCACCGACGTGGGGCAGCACCAGATGTGGGCCGCGCAGTACATCCGCCTGAATCGCCCCCACCGCTGGCTGACTTCAGGGGGCGCGGGCACCATGGGCTACGGGCTGCCCGCCGCCATCGGCGCGCAGATCGCCCACCCCGACAAGACCGTGATCTGCATCAGCGGCGACGCCTCGGTGCTCATGAACATCCAGGAACTGGCCACCGCCATGCAGCACAAGGCGCCGGTCAAGCTCATCCTGTGCAACAACCAGCACATGGGCATGGTTCGCCAGTGGCAGGAGCTCATCCACGACGGACGCTACAGCCACAGCTACAACGCGTCCATCCCCGATTTCGTGGCGTTGGCGCGGTCGTTCGGTTGGGGCAGCGCCCGCGTCGACGATCCAGCACAACTGGATGCCGCCCTGGCCCAATGCATGGCGCACGACGGGCCGTTCTTCCTGGACGTCGCGGTGCTGGCCCAGGAGAACTGCTTTCCTATGATGCCCGCCGGGTATGGCCATCAGCAGGTCATGCTGTCGGAAGACACGTGGTATGTGGAGGAGTGAGGCGCGGGTTTCGGCCCACGCCATCATTTCAAGACGCCCGCCGCGTCCGGATTTTCCTCTGCCGCACCTTCCGTAACGGCCGCAACGGCCGCCGCAAATTCACTCGCAGTTGCCGGCGGGCGTCGCTGCTTTCATGCAGTCGATGCGCGTGCGCGGTGATCAGGTCGCCACGGGTCAGGATCCCCAGGAGCCGCGCGGGCTGGTCGTGGCTCATGACGACCAGCCGGCCCACGTCGGCGTGCACCATGACATCCGATGCTTCACGCAGGGAATAATCCTCGCCCACGACCACGGGCCGGCGTGTCACCAATTCGCTGACAAGGGTTTCGGGCGGTGTGAGTGGATTGAAGATATCCCGCACGGTGATCACGCCCAGCACCGTGCCGTCGGCGCGCACGACCGGATAGCCGTGGTAGCGGGTGGCGGGGCCTCCCGCCTGCATCCACTGCAGGATCCGGGCCAGCGTGTCCTCCGCCTTCAATGTCACGACGTCAGGGTTGTAGACCTGCCCCACGGTCATCCGCTGCAGGAAGTCGGCGCTGTATTCCAGCGGGACCAGCACGCCACGGCGCACGATTTTCTCGGTCATGATGGTGTTGCGCATGATGAGGGCGGACACCAGATAGGCAGCGGTGCAGCCGCCCAGAAGCGGCAGCAGGGCCGCGGGCTGGCGCGTGGTTTCGAACGCGAACACGATGGCTGTGAGCAGCGCGCGTGACGAGCCCGCGAAGATCGCCGCCATGCCAACCAGCGCGGCGATGCGTGGGTCGATGGCGAGCGCGGGCAGGATGTGGTCGACCCCGATGCCCAGCAGCGCGCCGAATGAGCCACCGATGATGAACAGTGGCGCCAGCGTGCCACCGGATGTGCCGCTGCCCAGGGCGATGACCCAGGCCAGGAACTTGAGCACGCAGATCGTGATCAGCATCTGGACGCCGAAACTGCCCGAGACGATGGCGTCGATGTTGTCGTAGCCGACACCCATGGTGCGGGGTGCGTACCAGCCTATGACGCCGGCGATGAGCCCGCCGATGGCGGGCCACCACATCCAGTGGACAGGCAGTTTCTCGAAGGCGTCTTCCACGCCGTAGACCGCTTTGGTGACCCACACGCTGAGCAAACCCACGACGGCGCCCAACACGATGTAGCTGGCTAGGGCGCCGCCGCCGGGTTCGAGCACGGCTGGCATGGCGAACACCGCGCCCGGCCCGTAGGTGGCGTAGCGCACGCCGGTTGCCGTGACGGCCGCCAGCGCGACCGGTATGAGTGACCGCGGGCGCAGCTCGAACAGCAGGAGCTCGACCGCCATGACCAGCGAGGACACGGGGGCGCCGAACACGGCCGCCATGCCCGCGGCGGCGCCGGCGGCCAGCAGGGTCTTGCGTTCGGTGGCCGTGACGGACAGGAGCTGGCCGACCAGCGAGCCGAGCGCGCCGCCGGTGGAGATGATGGGCCCTTCGGCGCCGAACGGGCCGCCCGTGCCGATCGCGAAGGCCGAGGAAACCGGCTTGAGCCAGGTGATCCGCGGCGGGATGTTCGATTCGTGCTGGAGGATCTGCTCCATTGCTTCGGGGATGCCGTGGCCCTGGATGGCGCGCGACCCCCAGCGAGCCATGATGCCGGCGATCAGCCCGCCTATGGCGGGCATCAGGATGACCCAGAGCCCCAGGTGATTGTCGGCGGGCGACAGGACGAACGAACCGGTGTGCTTGATGGTGGACGGGCCGATGACGTCGGAGACGCGTCCGTAGAAAGTGACGTCGGTGATGACGTTGATCATGAACATCAGCAGCTGGGCGATGCCCGCCGCGATGGCTCCGATGGCGACGGCCAGCAGGCTGATCCAGAGCACCCGGTGGCCCAGCGTGGTGGACCCCCGGGTGATCCGGGCGTCTTCCATGGTGGTGTCGAGCGCCGGGGCGATGGGTACGGTGCCGGGGCTGCCG
>DASTNK010000120.1:0-6854 GCA_035720945.1 Burkholderiaceae bacterium | reverse complement strand
TGAACGTGTTCATGGATCTGCGCGAGCAGTTGAACCTGACCTATCTGTTCATCAGCCACGATCTGGGTGTGGTCGAGCATTTGTCCGACCGGGTCGTGGTGATGTATCTGGGGCGTGTGGTCGAAACCGCCCCGGTGGAAGAGCTATTCCGGCATCCCGCTCACCCGTACACCCGGGCGCTGCTGGCCGAAGTGCCGCGCATCGATGTGCGCGGCAAGCGCTTCGCGGCCATCCAGGGCGAGATTCCCAGCCCGCTGAATCCGCCCTCAGGTTGCCATTTTCATCCACGCTGCCCGCATGCCATGGCGCGCTGCAAGACGGAAGCCCCCATTCTCAAGCCCCTGGGAAGCGGTCATTTGAGCGCTTGTCACCTCGACGCGGGGCGTTGACCCGATCCATGCATATCAAGCCATTCATTTCAACAAGGGAGACACACATGAAGAGAACGTTGGCAAGCCTTCTGGCCGTGGGCGCACTGGCCCTCGGCGCCCAGGCTGGCGCGCAGACCTTGACGATCGGGTTCGCCGATCCCCTGTCGTCACTGGATCCGCAACTGAACAATTTCGCGGGTGATCGCTCGTCGGATCTGCATTTCTTCAGCATGTTGCTGCAGAAGCGCGGCAACGAACTGACGCCCGATCTGGCTGAAAGCTGGAAGGTGGTGGATCCGGACACATGGGAATTCAAGCTTCGTCCGGGCGTCAAATGGACGGACGGCCAACCGTTGCGGCCCGAAGACGTCATTTTCTCGATCAAGCGGGCCGGGCATGTGCCGGGCTCCGTCGCCCCGTTCAGTGGGTTCGTACGCATGATTGCCAGCGTCGAGCAAAAGGGCAATGACACCATCGTCGTCAAGACGAAAACGCCCAGTCCCAACCTGCCGCTGAATCTCGCGTCGATCCATATTGTCAGCAAACACGTGGGAGAGAATGCGAAACCGGAAGACTACAACAGCGGCAAGGCGCTGATCGGAACCGGCCCGTACAAACTGGTGTCCTACACACCCGGCGATCGTGTCGTCATGACTCGCAACGACGGTTACTGGGCGGGGCCGCAGCCCTGGGAGAAAGTCGTTTATCGCTACATATCCAATCCGGCATCGCGCACGGCCGCGCTGCTGTCGGGTGATGTGGATGTGATCGACAAGGTATCAGTGTCCGATCTGCCCAGGCTGAAGGCCGCCAAGGGTGTGTCCGTCTACGCGTACAAGGGGTTGCGCGTCATGCTGTTGCAACCCAGCTTCCGCAAGGGGCCGAATCCGTACCTGAGGGATAACAGCGGCAAGGAATTGCCCGAGAACCCCCTGTTGGATGTGCGTGTGCGCAAGGCGCTGTCCTTGGCCATCGATCGGCAGGCCATTGCCAGCCGCATCATGCAGGACACGGTCACCGTGGCCAACCAATGGATGCCGGCCGACACCTTCGGCTACAACCCGGCCCTGAAGGACATCCCCTACGATCCCGCCAAGGCCAGACAGTTGCTGAAGGAAGCGGGCTTCCCCGATGGCTTCCAGATGACCCTGCACGTGCCGTCGGACCGCTATCCGCTCGCCCCGCAAACCGCCCAGGCCGCGGCCCAGTTCTGGGCCCGCATCGGCGTGAAGACCAAGGTCGAGGTCGTGCCATGGGCTGTGTATGCGGGGCAGGCCCGCAAGAACGACTATGCGATGAGCATGATCGCCTGGGGCAATGGCACGGGTGAAGCCAGCTATGCGCTGGTGAACATTCTAGCCACCGTGTCGCCGCAGAAGGGGTTGGGCGCCTCGAACTGGGGCCATTACAGCAGTGCCAGGGTGGACGACGATCTGCGCCGCGCGACGGCCGAGTTCGACGACCAGAAGCGTGAAGCCATCCTGCGCGAATCGGCGGTCGCCGTGCGCGATGACGTGGGTATCATTCCGTTGTTCCACTACAAGAACATCTGGGCCGCGCGCAAGGGCCTGAAAGTGGTGCCGTGGACCAGTGATCGAACGGTCGCCATGATGGTCACCCCGGTTGACGGAAAGTAGGACGCGTCATGACTCAACCCAGCCTCACTGTGGAACCCGCTGATGCGTTGGTCGATGTGCCACGCCGCATACGCCTGACGGGACTCGCGCCCCATGCCCGGGTGACGCTTGGCGCGAACACGCTCCGCGCTGGCGGGGTGGCCTGGAACAGCTCCGCACGGTTCCAGGCCGATGCCGGGGGTGTTGTCGACGCCAGCGAGCAAGCGCCGTTGGACGGAGACTACGACAGTGTGTCGGCGATGGGGCTGGTTTGGTCTCAGCAGCCAGCCACAGTAGGGTCGATCAACGTCTTTCCGGACAATCTGCTGGAGCCCGTGGAGACACGGTTGGTGGCCGATACGGGCGATCAACGTGTCGAAGCCACCCTAGTGCAGCGCTTCGCGGCGCCAGGCGTCGTACGCGAGGAAATTCGGGAAGACGGTCTGGTCGGTACGCTGTTCCGTCCGGCCACGCCCGGGCCCCATCCTGCAGTGATGATACTGAACGGGTCTGGTGGCGGCATGAACGAGCCGCGCGCCGCGCTGTATGCATCGCACGGCTTTGTGGCGCTGGCGTTGGCGTATTTCAAGGCTCCAGGGCTTTCCAACTACATCTCCAACACGCCGCTCGAATATTTCAAGCGCGGCCTGGACTGGATGCGCGCGACACAGAAACCCGCCAAAGGATTCGTGGCCCTGAATGGGCAGTCTCGCGGGGGGGAACTGGTGCTGCTGCTGGCTTCGCTGTATCCGGATGATGTATCGGCGGTTGTCGCCTACGTGCCGGGCGCGGTGGTGCACGGTGGCCAGAATGCGGCGGATCCCGCCGTCGGCCGTGATGGCCCGGCCTGGCTGCTGGATGGCAAACCTGTGGCGCACATCTGGAACGACAATCGAACGGCCAGTTGGGCCGCCTACGATGCCGGGCAGCGTCACGAAGTGTCGATCCGGACAGCGCTGCAGGATGCCGAAGCGGTCGCCCGCGCGCGCATACCGGTCGAGCGCATTCGCGCCCCCATCATCCTGCTGTCGGGCACCGACGACGGAGCCTGGCCATCCAGCGAGTACAGCCGGATGATGATGGATTCCCTGCGGGCGAACCACCACTCTTATGATTATCAGTGGGTGGATACACCCGATGCCGGGCATGCCATTGTCTTTCCCTACGTTCCCACCACTCAGATCACGCACATGCATCCAGTGACAGGGCGCTTGTTCACCGGTGGTGGCGCCCCTGGCCCCAATGCGGTGTCCAACGAAAACTCGTGGCGTGGCATCAAGGCGTTCTTGACGCGCGCCGTGGAAAATCACACGGGCTGATACGGGCTCGAGCTGGAATTCAGCCAGGCGGTTCCAGCCGTCGGCACATTATAGAGGAGAAACAATGCAGATCTTGAATGGAGCCCCACACGACACCCCGTTGGGTGATGTCGCCTCGGATGACCTCATGGATGCCGTCACAGGATTGATCCCGTCCGATCCCTTGTATGCCGTGCGGCACGCAAGGGAAAAAGTGGCTGTGGCCATGCAGAAGAGTTACGACGTGTTCTTTGATGCCACCGCGCGGGGTCTGAGCTTGTCGGAGCGATTTTCGGTCGCGCTCTACGCAAGCGTGCTGTCCCGATCGGAAGCACTGGCCGGGCATTATGAACAGGCGCTGCTCGGGCAAGGCGTGGAGCCAGGTGTACTGGATGCCATGCTGACCGACAGGCTAGACGCTGTGTCGAATAATCGTCTGCGCATCATGCTGGGTTTCACGCGCAAGTTGATCGTCAAGCCCGTGGAAGGTGATGCCGCCGAGATCGAGCGGCTGCGCAGCGCGGGGGTGGCCACGCCGGATATCGTGACGCTTGCGCAATTGATCGCGTTTCTTTCCTATCAGATCCGGGTGGCGGCCGGACTGCGTGCCATGAAGGAGCTGGAATCCCAATGAAGACTCTGATCGAAAACAACGGTTTCACCAACGATACGCTGGACTGGAAGGCATGGGTGGACGTCGTGGATTGCGACACCGCCACGCCGGAGCAGATCGAAGTGCTCGAGATGAGCCATCCCCAGGCCAAGTCGTCCGATTATTATCTGGCCCTGGCGCATCAACCAGAAATACTGCGGCAGCGTTCCGAAGCCTATAACGCGATCATGTATGCGCCTGGCGGCTTGCCACGCGCTGATCGAGAATTGGGCGCCTTGACGGTGTCGCGCGTCAACGGATGCGTGTATTGCTGTTCTGTGCACGCCCAGCGCTACGAGCAGATGGCCAAGCGCAACGACACCGTGGCACAGGTGTTTGACGAGCCACGCACCGCCGGCACGTCAGATCGCGAGAAGGCCGTGGTGGCGTTCTCCATCAAGCTTACCGAGTCCCCCCAGGACGTGGGCGCCACCGATATCGCCGCGCTCAAGGATGCCGGTCTTTCCGAAGCCGAGATCCTCGACTTGCTCAACGCCACGTCGATCTTCGCATGGGCCAACCGGCTCATGATGAATCTAGGCGAGGCGGTGCGGCGCAGCCGATCGTAGGGCGCGTCGGCATGGCGTGCCTCGTGGTGGCGAAGGCCATCACGAGCGTTCCCCTGAGCGCGAGCGCGTTCAGCTCGTCAGCACGCCAGCCTTGATCAGCAACTGGTCGGTTTCGTACATGGGCAATCCCATGACGCCGGTATAGCTGCCGTCCAGGTGCGCCACGAACCGGCCGGCCCATCCCTGGATGGCGTAGCTGCCCGCCTTGCCCATTGGTTCACCAGTGGCGCAATAGGTCTGGATGTCGTGCTCGGCCAGGTCCCGGAAGCGCACCCGGGTGACGGACACGTCTTCATACAGGCGCCCGGAATGGACGATGGCGATGGCGGTGCGCACTTCGTGCTCGCGGCCGGAAAGCCTCTTCAGTGTGGCGGCGGCGTCGTCGCGGTTGCGCGGCTTGCCCAGTATGTTCCCGTCCAGAATCACCGTGGTGTCGGCGCTCAGTATGGGAAGAGGCGGCAGGAACTGTGATCCGATCCAGTGCAGTGCATGCCGTGCCTTGTCGCGCGCGGTGCGTTGCACGTAGTCGGCGGCGGATTCTCCATCGTGTATGGGTTCGTCCTCTCCGGGTGGGGGAGGGACGCTCAGGACGTGGTGCGGGATGCCCATTTGCGACAGAATGTCGTGGCGGCGTGGGCTGGCCGAGGCCAGATATAAAAGAGCGGGATCAGTCATGGCGTGGCGCAAGGGTTGGGGCGCGGGGAGCCGGCCGCTTAGGCCCGATGGTACGGGTGTCCGGCGGTGATGGTCCAGGCGCGGTAAAGCTGTTCGGCCAGGAGCGCGCGCACCATGGGGTGCGGCAAGGTCAGGGACGACAGCCGGATCCGCTGCCTACAGCGGTGTTTGAGGTCGGCATCCAGCCCATCGGGGCCACCAACCAGAAAAGCAATATCATGCCCCAGCGTGCGCCAGTCTTGCAACGCGTCGGCAAGCTGCCGTGTCGTGACGTCGTGGCCGTGCTCATCGAGCGCCACGGTATGCGCATGGGCGGGGATGGCCGTTTCGATGCGCCGCGCTTCGGCCTGCATCATCTGTGCCGGGGTCTTGCCCGACGTGCGGGGCTCGGGCTTGATTTCCCGGATCTCCAGCAGGCAGTCGGCCGGCATGCGCTTGGCGTATTCGTTCCAGGCGGTCTCCACCCAATCGGGCATGCGCGTGCCGACGGCGACGACAATCAGTTTCATCCGTTGTTGTCCGCGTAGCCGACCGGGGTCGGCTGCGTGGACTGGGGCAGCAGCTTGACGCGCACGGGCTTGTCACCCCAGAGTTCTTCGAGGTTGTAGTAGTGGCGGATCGCCGGTTGCATGCAATGCACCACCAGATCACCCAGGTCGACCAGTACCCATTCGCCTGAATCCTCGCCCTCGCAGGCCACGACGGTGACGTTTTGCGCCCGGGCTTGTTCCATGACGCTGTGGGCCAGGGCGCGCGTCTGGCGGTTGGAGGTGCCACTGGCGATGACCACGCGCTCGAAGAGGCTGGTGATGTGTGTGGTATTGAACACCTTGATGTCCTGGGCCTTGACGTCTTCCAGGGCATCGATGACGAGGCGTTGCAATTTTTGTATGTCCATGTCTTCAACTATAACGTGAGGAGGGGGGCGGAGGCATTATTCCGGGGCGTGGTACAGGCCGTTTTCTTCGATGTAACGTTCCACCTCGGGGCTCAGCAACCCATGCACCGACTCTCCGGTGGCCAGTCTGCGGCGAATCTCGGAGGCCGAGATGGGCATGGGGGGAAACGATAGTTCGAAAAGTTGGCGGCCGCATGCCACCAGATGGTCCGCGAGCAGTGCTGGCGCGGCCAGTGGGGCGCCGGGGCGTTGTGCGACGAGCAGATGGATGCGCCGGGCGATGTCGCGCCAGCCGTGCCACGAGCAGAAGTTGGCCAGTTGATCGGCGCCTAGTATCCAGTAGTATTCGGCGGTGGCCGGCAGTTCATTCACGGTGTCCAGTGTATAGGTCTTGCCCCCCCGCGAGATTTCGACGGGGTTGACCGACAGCTTGGAGTGGCCCTGAATGGCCAGGCGTAACATGTCCAATCGTTGCGCGGGGCTGGCGCTCAGTGGCGCGCGTTGCCAGGGGTCGGCCACGGGGATGAGTTCGACGTGATCCAGCCCCGCGTCGCGACACGCCGCGTCGGCGAGCGCGATATGGGCCACGTGAACCGGATCGAAGCTGCCCCCCAGCAGGCCGGTCTTTTTCAAAGCCATTCGCGTGGCTTCAGGTAGTCGGCAAGCCGTGCTTCCGGAGAACCCGGCTCGGGCGACCAGCAATAACGCCAGGAGGCGGCCGGCGGCATCGACAACAGGATCGATTCGGTGCGTCCGCCTGATTGCAGGCCGAACA
>DASTNK010000119.1:0-24711 GCA_035720945.1 Burkholderiaceae bacterium | reverse complement strand
TTCCTGAAGAAATTCACAGCGTCGGGTTCCAGGCCGAATCATCCATCCTGATGAATCGCCGACGTCCGTTGCCAGCGGCGCTGGCGTGATGGACGGGTCCACCATGCCGGCCTGAAAAGCACTATAAAGAGGTATTGCGGGGGGTTCACCGCTATCTTTTCAAGGAGTCCCCGGAACAAGGTGATTTGTTCCGGGGACTCCAAGCTCAGGAATCATCATGTTGTCACGTCCCAGTCTATATCGTTTGTTTCTCGGGGCGTTGGCCCTGTTCTTGTCGATGGCGGGTTACGCGGCTGAAACGGCGCTCCCGCCGTCCGTCAAGGCGCTTCAGTCACAAGGGCTGGACGTCATCGGTGAGTTCAATGTGGGCGACGGCTTGCGCGCGTTTGCCGGCGCGGCCGGAGATCGTCCGCTGGCAATCTACGTCACCCAAGACGGCAGCGCCATCATCGGCACGCGTGTGGGGCCGGATGGCAAGGCGCTTGACGAAGGCCGTCTGCAAGACATGGTTGCAAAGCCGATGGCCAAGCGCGCCTGGTCCGCGCTGGAAAAAGCAACTTGGGTGCAGGACGGCAAGAAAGACGCGCCGCGAATCATTTACACATTCAGCGACCCCAATTGTCCGTACTGCCACAAGTTCTGGGAGGCGTCCCGCCCCTGGGTGAAATCCGGCGCTGTGCAACTGCGCCACTTGGTCGTCGCAGTGATTCGCCCTGACAGCGCCACGAAGGCCGCAACCATTCTCGGCGCCAAAGACCGCACCGCCGAACTCACAAAAAATGAATTGGCTTTTGCCGAAGGCGGCATCAAGCCAGCGAAATCGGTGCCGCCCGCCATTCAGACCATCCTGGACGAGAACCAGGAACTGATGATGAATCTGGGGTTTCGCGGCACACCGGGTATCGTTGCGATGCGCAGCGACGGTTTGCTGGAAAAAATCAACGGCCTGCCGCAGCCGGCCGCGCTCGCGGATCTGTTGGGGCCGAATCCTGGTTCGCCTTCCGCTCGCTGAGTCCAACGGTGTGCGGTATTTGAAGATTCCACTTCGGCTTGAAGATAAGAGATACAATGTAGATCAGTTGTAAGCATGAAAAGGACACCAAAAGGGTGTGGAAAAAAATACCCGGCTTCGTCCACAGGGCATGGTCTAAAATCGGACCCAGACATTGTGTGTCGGGCCGGCGATGTGCGAGGGGTTGGTTTCCTCGGTTTCTCGTGCTCAGGACCCGGCTGATTCCTTTTCTTCTCCGGAGACAAGCGTGCCCAGCCTACTACCCAATATTGATCCCGACGGGCTTCTCGAATATTCCGTGGTCTACACGGACCGTGCGTTGAATCACATGTCGCAGGCCTTTCAAGGGGTCATGAACGACATCTCCCGCACCCTGAAAAAGGTCTACAACGCCAAAGCGGCCATCGTGGTGCCGGGCAGTGGCACGTTTGGCATGGAGGCGGTGGCGCGGCAGTTCGCCACTGGCAAGCGCTGCCTGGTCATACGCAACGGCTGGTTCAGCTATCGCTGGAGCCAGATCTTCGACATGGGCGGTATCCCGTCCGACACCATCGTGCTCAAGGCTCGCGCAATCGAGTCCGGCCGGCAGGCGTGGCTCGCGCCGGCCCCTATCGAAGAAGTGGTGGCGTCCATCCAGAAGAACAAACCCGACATGGTGTTCGCGCCCCACGTCGAAACCGCGTCGGGCATCTTGCTGCCCGACGACTACCTGCGCAAGGTGGCCGATGCGGTGCACGCGGTGGGCGGGATGTTCGTGCTGGATTGCATCGCGTCGGGCACGGTATGGGTTGACATGAAAGCCGTGGGCGTTGACATCTTGATCAGTGCGCCGCAGAAGGGTTGGAGCGGTCCGGCATGCTGCGCCCTGGTGATGTTGGGCGAGGCGGCGCGCAAGAAGATCGACGAGACGACCAGCACCAGCTTCGCGTGTGATTTGCGCAAATGGCTGCAGATCATGGAAGCCTATGAACAGGGCGGCCACGCCTACCATGCCACCATGCCCACCGATTCGCTCACAGTCCTTCGCGGCGTGATGGCAGAAACGGAACGCTATGGTTTCGAGAAGGTGCGCGAAGAGCAACTGAAGCTGGGGCGCGACGTGCGCGCGCTGCTGCGTGAACGCGGCTTCAAGAGCGTGGCGGCGCCAGGCTTCGAGGCGCCGGGCGTGGTTGTCAGCTACACCGATGACGATGGCATTCGCTCCGGTGGAAAATTCGTCAAAGCCGGCCTGCAGGTCGCGGCGGGGGTGCCGTTGCAGTGTGACGAGCCCGCTGACTTCAAGACGTTCCGCATTGGCTTGTTCGGTCTTGAAAAACTGCATGACATCGACCAGACCGTGGCGCGGCTGGCCAAGGCGCTGGATCAGGTCGCTTGAACTTCAATAGTCTGGCCAACCAGGAAGGAGACCCCCATGGCATCACAAGCGTTCCAGCAGGCCCGTCGGTTTCTGCTCGAGCATCGTCAAGACTACGACACGGCTTACCGGGATTTCCGATGGCCTGAACTCAAGACGTTCAACTGGGCGTTGGACTGGTTCGACGATTACGCCCATGACAATCATGATCCCGCCTTGTGGATCGTGGAAGAGGGCGGCGGTGAACTGAAGCGCTCCTTCGCTGAAATGTCCGCGCGGTCGAACCAGGTGGCGAACCATTTGCGCAGCCTGGGTGTCGGGCGCGGCGATCGCATCCTGTTGATGCTGGCGAACCAGGTGGCGTTGTGGGAAACGCTGCTGGCGGCCATGAAGCTGGGCGCGGTGACGATTCCCGCCACTTTGCTATTGACCCCCGCGGATATCGCCGACCGCATGACGCGGGGTGGGGTTGGCTATATCGTCACCAATGCCGATCAGGCAGGCAAGTTCGCGGATGTCGATGCCAGCGTGCGCCGCATCGCCGTATCGGCCGATGCCGCCGACGTGCCGGCGGGCTGGCTGCGCTACGAGGACGCGCTTCAGGCCAGTGCGGAATTCAAGCCCGATGCGCCCACCCAGGCGACAGATCCCATGTTGCTGTATTTCACCTCGGGCACCACCAGCCGTCCGAAATTGGTGCAGCACAGCCATCAAAGCTACCCGGTTGGGCACCTGTCGACCATGTACTGGATCGGCCTGCAGCCGGGCGATGTCCACTGGAACATCAGCTCGCCAGGCTGGGCCAAGCATGCCTGGAGCTCGTTCTTCGCGCCCTGGAATGCCGGGGCGGCCATCTTCGTCTATAACTCGGCCCGATTCAGCGCGAAGGCCACGCTCGATGCCCTGGTCAAGCACGGCATCACGACACTGTGCGCGCCGCCCACGGTCTGGCGCATGCTGATTCAGGAAGACATGGCGTCCTATCGGGTGAAGCTGCGCGAGGTCATAGGGGCCGGCGAACCGCTCAATCCAGAGATTCTCGGGCGTGTGCAAAAGGCTTGGGGCCTCACGTTGCGTGATGGCTACGGCCAGACCGAAACCACGGCGCAGATGGGGAATTCTCCGGGTCAGCCTTTGAAGCCCGGGTCCATGGGTCGACCCATGCCGGGCTATCACATCACGTTGCTCGACGGCGACGACAAGCCGGCCTCCGAGGGGGAGTTGTCCATCAATCTCGATCCACGTCCGGTGGGCTTGATGGATGGCTACATCGATGACAAGACCGGGGGCATCAAACCCATGGACAGCGCGTGCTATCGCACCGGAGACGTGGCCCAGGTGGATGCCGATGGCTACTACACGTATGTCGGCCGGGCCGACGACGTGTTCAAGTCATCCGACTACCGCATCAGCCCGTTCGAACTGGAGAGCGTGCTGATCGAGCATCCGGCGGTGGGCGAGGCGGCTGTGGTGCCGAGCCCCGATGCCCTGCGCCTGTCGGTGCCGAAGGCGTTCGTGGCGCTGCGCGCGGGGTATGAACCGACACGGGAAACCGCGCAGGACATTCTGCGGTTCGCGGCCGACAAGCTGGCGCCCTATAAGCGTATTCGTCGGCTTGAATTCTATGAACTGCCGAAGACCATTTCCGGCAAGATCCGTCGGGTTGAGTTGCGCAAGGCGGAACTGGGTCGCGTCGATGATGCCCGGCGCGCGGACGAGTATTGGGAAGAGGATTTCGGGAAGGGTGGTTGAAGGCCTAGGGCCCTAGCTGGCGAACTGGAATTTCTCAAAAAGGTGTAGCTTTCCCTCTATGCGCTGCTTGTGTGAGCTGGGTCGGCCCGTGCCGACCCAGCTCCATTTTTGCATCAGCAACTTGCGGCGCTCGCGGTCGGCCTTGATGTCCAGGATGGCGACGATTTCGTCGTCGACCAGGACGGGCAGCCCGAAGTAGCCGTACGCGCGTTTTTCCTTTGGCAGATAGGCTTCGAACACGTGGCGGTAGTCAAAGAATGCGGCCAGCCTTTTACGCTGTATGACCAAGGGGTCGAATGGCGAAAGAATGTGAACCCGTTGCGCCGCCTTGGGGTTGTGGGCCAGGGTGTCTGGTGTCGTCCAGAGTTCGGGGCTTTCCATGTCGTGGACTTTCACTGGAATCAATCGTCGTTTGCGCAATCGGTCTTCGATGAACTTTCGCACTAGCGGCTTTTGGTGCGCGTTGAGGTAGCAGATCGAGTCCAGGCTGATCAGGCCTTGTGATTTCAATGCGCGGTCTATCAGGTAGCCGGCAACCTGGCTGTCAGTGGCTTTGCGCGGTGGCCGATCCCACTGAAAGTGCCTGTCCGTCAGTTCATATGTTTTCAGCATTCCCACGCGTTCGCTCACGGTGAGCTGGCCGGTGTGGAAGGCGAGCTGCATTGCGCGTTTCGACGGCTTGCGGCTGGCCCAGGCGTGGTCTTTGTCGACCAGGACGTCATCGTCGATGTCGCGTATGGACAGGGCGCCGTCGACACGGATGCGGGTGAGGACCTTGCGCAGGTCGGTGCTGGTGACCGAGCCGAACCAACTCTTTGGCGATTTTTTCTGGCGTTGCATGTCGCCGATGAAATATCGCAGATCGCTGGTGGGAATGTACGCCAAGGCGTGCGTCCAGTATTCGAACACTGTTTTGTCGATGGTCTGGGCTTGATGCAGATGCCGCCTTCGATAGGTGGGTATGCGCGTCCACAATATGTGATGATGGCAACGCTCGATGACATTGATGGTGTCTATCTGGACGTAGCCCAGATGTGTGACGGCCGTCTGTGTGGCCCGTGGACCGGAGCCGAATGGCGACACGGCATCCAGTCCTTGGGCGTGCAGCCAGATACGTTTCGCCTGCGTGCGGGAGAGTTCGGCCGGGGTCATGCGTCCTCGGAGATGGGCAGAGAAAACCGGAACGCGGCGCCACGCCCTGGAACGTCCACCAGCTTGATCCGGCAGTTGTGCAGTTGCAGGATACGGCTCACGATGCGCAGGCCCAGGCCACCACTGCGCCGCGCGCCGCCCAGGCTGATGGGTTTGCGGAACAGGTCGGCCTGCAACTCGGGGTCGACACCAGGCCCGGAATCGGCGAAGGTCACATCGACCTGGCTGGCCTGCGGCGTGAGGGTGACTTCCACGGTTCCGTTGGCGGGTGTGTGCGACAACGCGTTGTCCAGCAGGTTGGTCAGCACGCGCTCGATCAGCCCCAGATCTGCCTGCACGGTCGGGATGGGCGGCGCGAAGGTGGCTTTCAGCTCAACCTGTTTCGATTGGGCGGAGAGTTCGAACTTCTGGAAAACGTCTTGCACCAGGTCCGTCAGGGAAAATGATTCAGGATCCGGCGAGACGAAGCCATATTCCAGTCGCGCCAATTCGAACAAAGACTGTGCCAGCGTGCCGACTTTTCGGCTTTGATCCAGGGCGATGCCCAGGTATCGCCGGCGCTCGGACGGGTCGAGCGACGCATCCTTGATCGATAGCGTTTCCAGGTAGCCGTGAAGCGACGAAAGCGGCGTGCGGATGTCGTGCGAAATATTCGCGATCAGTTCCCGGCGCTCCTGGTCCTGGCGGGTCAGCGTGCGCCATTGCTCGCCCAGTCGGGCGGCCATCTGGCGGAACGCGTTGTCCAGCAGGGCGATTTCATCGCGGCCGTCGGTCCGGCCGGGACGTATCGCGGGAGGCCACGCGGCCGGTGTGCCTTCGATGTCGAAGTGGCGCACGGTGTCCGTCAGCCGGCGCAGGGGGCGGGTGATCAGCGCGAAGGCCGTGAGGCCGGCCACCAGGCACAGCAATGCGACCAGACCGATGGACCATAGTGTGGTGCTCAGGGCGTTACTGGCGGTGTTCTGTGCCGCGAGCTGATCGCGCGCCTCGCCCAGCAGGACGACATAGATGTATCCGGCATCACGCCCGTCCACGCGCAGCGGCGCGGCACTGAATACTTTCCGGCCATTGACACTGCGCGGGTCGTCGCCCAGCACTGGCAGGGGGGCGCCCGACAGCAGGCGCCGTATCGGGGCGAGATCAACCCGTGTTCGCCGCATGCGATTGGCGGGCGCGTCATAGCCCTTGATGTTGCCTTTGGCGTCCAGCAAATACACTTCGACACTGGGATTGACGACCATCAGTTGACCGAACAGTTTTCGTACCGCGCCGGTGTCCATGCCACCGGCATCCATCAGTTTCGTGTTCTGGGCAATGTGCTCGGCCAGCCCGCGCGACAGCCCCTGTATGACGATCTGCTCGTGCATGTGGTTCGAGCGTATCTGCAGCCAGGCAGAGGTGCCGCTGCACACCAGCAGCAACACGGCGAAGACCACAGCGAGACGCTGGGTGAGGGTGAGCCTCATGGCGACACCTCCGGTGAGGTGAATTTGTAGCCATGCCCCCACACTGTGAGAATACGCTGTGGCCGGGTTGGATCGGCCTCGATCTTGGCGCGCAGGCGATTGATGTGTGTGTTGACCGTGTGTTCGTAGCCCTCGTGCCGGTATCCCCATACGGCGTTGAGCAGATCGATACGCGAAAAGACCTTGTCCGGCTGCCGCGCGAAGAAGTACAGCAGATCGAATTCGCGAGGTGTAAGATCGAGTTGTCGGGCATCCAGCGCGGCCGTGCGGGCGATCGGGTCGATGAACAGCCCCGCCACCGACAGGCTTCCGGAATCCATGCGGGCGTTGCGCGCCAGTGCGTCGGACCGGCGCAGCAAGGCCTTGACGCGCGCGACCAGCTCCAGTACCGAGAACGGCTTGGCCAGGTAGTCGTCCGCACCCAGTTCCAACCCCACGATGCGATGCATTTCGCTGGCGCGGGCGCTGATGATGATGATGGGTGTGTAGCGCGGCATGGCGCGGGCGTGCCGGCAGATTTCCAGGCCATCGACGCCTGGGAGCATGATGTCCAGCACCAGCGCGTCCCATTCGCCTTGTTCCAGCCTGCGCAGGCCGTCGTCGCCGGTGGCGCAGTGCACGACCTCCAGACGCTCGTCGCGCAGGTGCATGGTGAGCAGATCGGCGATGTTGGTGTCGTCCTCGACCAGGAGAACGCGTTTGGGCTGGTCCATGCGGCGAAACCTGTCGAAGCGCACATGCGCGGTGTGTTTCATTTTACGGAAAACGCGGCGATTCAAACATCACGATTTGTTTAACTCTGCGTGAGGACTCCGGGATCGCCCCGGATCTACACTTTGGACATCAGAACGATTCGTGATCCGGAGGTCATGATGTCTACCAGACGACAATTCCTGTTTTTCGGCGCCGTGGGAACCGCAGCGCTGGCGACGGGCCTGCTGGCCCGGGCGGGTGCGGCATCCAGTGAATCGGCCTCGACCGATGCGCCGGTGGCCGCCCCTTTCGACGGTCCCTATGCCGTCACGCACACCGACGCCGAGTGGCGTCGCCTGTTGAGCCCGGCCCAGTATGAAATCCTCCGCGAGGATGGCACCGAGCGCCCGTATTCCAGTCCGTTGAACGATGAGCACCGTTCGGGGACATTCTCGTGCGCCGGCTGTCACCAGCCGCTGTTCTCGTCGCGCACCAAATTCGAGAGCCATACCGGCTGGCCGAGTTTCTGGGCACCGCTACCCAACGCGGTGGCCACGCGGGTGGATACGACTTTCGGCATGGTGCGCACCGAAGTGCACTGCCGGCGCTGTGGCGGGCATTTGGGCCATGTGTTCCACGATGGACCCCGGCCCACGGGGTTGCGCTACTGCATGGATGGTCTGGCGCTGATGTTCACGCCCAAAGGTTGAATAATCATGTGGCTCCTCATTCTTGCCTATCTGGGTGGCGTGCTGACCATTGTCAGTCCATGCATCCTGCCGGTGCTGCCCTTTGTTTTCTCGCGCGCGAATCAGCCGTTCGTGCGCAGTGGCCTGCCGTTGCTGGCCGGCATGGTGCTGATGTTCGCCGTGGTGGCGTCGTTGGCCGCGGTGGGTGGGAACTGGGTCGTCCAGGCCAATCAGTATGGACGTTGGCTGGCCATGGCGCTGGTTGCGCTGTTCGGTCTGGCACTGCTGCTGCCGCGCCTGGCCGAGCGTCTGACGCATCCGTTGGTCAGCGTGGGGAATCGGCTGTCCCAGGCCGCCCAGGGCGGCAACGAACCCCGGCCCGGCGCCTCGTTCCTGCTGGGAATCGCCACTGGGCTGCTGTGGGCGCCGTGCGCCGGCCCCATTCTCGGGTTGATCCTGACCGGGGCCGCGCTGCAGGGTGCCAGCCTGGGCACGACGCTGCTGCTGCTCGCTTACGCGGCGGGAGCCGCGACCTCTCTGGCCGCCGCGCTGTTGGTCGGGGGGCGGGTGTTCGCGGCCATGAAACGATCCTTGGGCGTTGGCGAGTGGGTGCGCCGAGGCCTGGGGGTTGCCATGCTCGCGGGAGTGGGTGCCATCGCTCTTGGACTGGACACCACTGTTCTGGCACAGGCGTCCCTGGCCTCCACGACCGGCATCGAGCAGGCGCTGGTGAATCGCCTGTCCGGCCACCGCCGAGGCGACGGCCAGACTGTTGCCGATGCGGGAGGAGCGGGCAAGGTGGTTGGCGGGGCGATGCGCGGTGCGGCGCAAGACAAGCCGGAAGTAATCAAAACCAACGCGGACGCGAACAGCATGAAAGCGTCCGGTGTGATGGCGCAGAGCCCCGCCGCGATGCACGCGCAGCCCGCGCCCGCGGAGCCCCCCCTTCCCGTTGAAGGCAGGATGCCGTCGCTCGCCGGCGCCGTGACGTGGCTGAATTCACCCCCCCTGACCACGGAAGGTCTGCGCGGCAAGGTGGTGTTGGTGGATTTCTGGACGTATTCCTGCATCAATTGTCTGCGTACCTTGCCCTATATCGAAGCCTGGGCAAAGAAATACCATGATGCCGGCCTGGTGGTCATTGGCGTGCATTCACCCGAATTCGCGTTCGAGCGCGATGTGGACAACGTCAAGCAGGCGGTCAAGCGGCTTGGCGTCACGTATCCCGTGGCCATCGACAACAACTACGCCATCTGGCGTGCCTTCAACAATGAATACTGGCCTGCGCATTACTTCGTCGATGCGCAGGGGCGCATTCGCCACCACCACTTCGGCGAGGGTGATTACGCCGGGTCGGAGCGGGTGATTCAACAGTTGCTGCGGGAGGCCGGTGCGAAGAATGTCCCTGGCGGTCTGGTGGACGTGCGGGGAACCGGCGTGCAGCAGGCGCCGGACATGCATGACGTGCGGTCGCCCGAGACGTATATCGGTTACGAGCGGGCCGAACGGTTCTCGTCCGGCGCCCAGGCCCATGATGTGGCCCAGGCCTACACGGTGTCATCCATGCTGCCGCTCAACGGCTGGGGGTTGTCCGGCACTTGGGACGTGGGCGGGCAGCGGGCCACGTTGGTCAACGCGCCGGGCCGTATCGTCTATCGCTTCCATGCCCGCGACCTGAATCTGGTGCTGGGCCCGCGCGCGGACGGCAAGCCGGTGCGTTTCAAAGTGATGGTTGACGGAAAGGCGCCAGGCGCATCCCATGGTGCCGATGTGGCGCCTGACGGCAGTGGCATGGTGACCGAGCAGCGTCTGTACCAGTTGGTGCGCCAGTCGGGGGTCATTCAGGACCACACCTTCAGTATTGAATTTCTGGATGCGGGTGGTTCGGCGTATGCCTTCACTTTTGGGTGATGTCTTTCCAGCCACGCCTCGTCATATGACATGACGCGGCGGGCGATTCGACTGTAATGCAATAAACCGCTTCCCGCGTTCGGATTGTGACGCGGGGCACAAGGAGATCTGATCATGTCCCTATTCCATATCGGAACGGAAGGCACGCGCACCAGGGGCGCCGTGCGTGCGCTGGGCCCATGGTTGCTGGCTGTGTTGGTCGCCTTTCTGGCCTGGCAGGGTGTGGCCCGCGCCTTCGGCGGGTTTGGGGGCTCGGAGGCGGCCGTGCTTCTGCCGGCGCCAACGACCGATGAACCCGTCGCTTCCGCGCGGACCGAGACCGCCATCTTCGCGGGCGGGTGCTTCTGGGGCGTGCAAGGAGTGTTCCAGCACGTTCGAGGTGTGGAGAGCGCGATTTCCGGCTATGCGGGCGGCGCGGCGAGCACGGCGCATTACGAGACGGTCAGCGGCGGCGACACCGGGCACGCGGAATCAGTGGAAGTGGTTTTCGATCCGACCAAGGTGTCATATGGAACCTTGTTGCGCATATTCTTCTCGGTGGTCACCGATCCCACCCAGTTGAACCGTCAAGGCCCGGACACCGGCACACAGTACCGGTCGGCGCTGTTCCCCACCGACTCATCCCAGCGCCAGGTGGCGACGGCATACATCGCGCAACTCACCGCTGACCATGCGTTCAAGCGCCCCATCGTCACCCGCATCGAGAAGGACACTGGCTTCTATCCGGCCGAGGCCTATCACCAGAATTTCCTGGTGGATCACCCCCGATACCCGTACATCGTCATCAACGATCTGCCGAAGGTCGCGAACATGAAGCGCCTGTTTCCAAAACAGTACCGCGACGATCCGGTCCTGGTGGCGTCGTCGTCACGTTGACACCGAGCCTGTTGATGCCAAGCCATGACGCCGCCCGTGTCGTTGACGTACGATGGAGCTTGCTTTGAAACCAAGGAGTCAGGCGCATGGATGATGCACAGTGGTCAGTCGTGGACGATTATCTTTGCCGCACACTGGTGCCCGCGGACGCGGCGCTCGATGGGGCGCTTCGGCGCAGCGCCGAGGCGGGGCTGCCCGCCATCAACGTCGCCCCCAACCAGGGCAAGTTCCTGCATCTGCTGGCACGTATCCGTGGTGCGCGGCGCATTCTGGAAGTTGGCACGCTGGGTGGCTACAGCACAATCTGGCTGGGCCGGGCGCTGCCGCCGGGCGGCGAATTGGTCACGTTGGAAGTGGACGAAAACCACGCCCGTGTGGCGCGTGAAAGTCTTCGTGAAGCCGGGCTGTCGGATTATGTGTCGATCGTTGTGGGCCCGGCCGTCAGCACGCTCGAGCGCATGGTGGCCGAGGGCACTCAGCCGTTCGACCTGATCTTCATCGACGCGGACAAGAAGAGCAACCCCGATTATCTGGCGTTTTCGCTGAAGCTGTCGGCGCCGGGCACGGTGATTGTTTGCGACAACGTCGTGCGTGGTGGCCGGGTGGTTGATGCGGACACCACAGACCCCGATGTGCGGGGTATCAGAACCTTTCTGTCACGCGCGGCGGCCGACCCGGTTCTCGAGACCACGGCGGTGCAGACCGTGGGAATCAAAGGCTGGGATGGCTTCTCCATCTCCGTCGTGTCAGGCTGACTTCACCCAGCCAACCAGGCGTCTCGTTTCTTGCTGGCCGGCCTTCCTCTCATGTGATCGGCCGGCCAGCGGTCCATCAACGGTGGTACGCCGTTTCACCGTGTGAGGTGATGTCCAGGCCCTCGCGTTCCACGTCACTGGCTACGCGCAGGCCGCATAGCTTGTCGGCGATGACGTAGGCGATCAGGGCGCACACTCCGGACCAGACGAGTGTCGTGATGACGCCCTCGAACTGCACCCAGACCTGATGCGGGATCTCCGCCAGCGTCTTGAGGCCCGGGCCGCCCAGCGGCTGGGCGTTGAAGATGCCGGTCAGCAGCGCGCCTGTGATGCCGCCCACGCCGTGGATGCCGAACACATCCAGCGTGTCGTCGGCGCCCAGCAGGGATTTCAGGCCGTTCACGCCGAACACACACACCGCACCGGCCACGATGCCGATGACGAGTGCGCCACTAGGCCCAACGAGGCCCGCTGCGGGGGTGATGCCGACCAAGCCCGCGACCATGCCGGAAATGCCGCCCAGCAGAGAAGGCTTGCCTTTGTACTTCCATTCCACCGCCGTCCAGGCCAGCACACCGGCCGCGGTGGCCAGCAAGGTATTGAAGAACGCGAGCGCGGCGGTTTCGTTGGCCCCCAGCGCCGAGCCGGCGTTGAACCCGAACCAGCCCACCCACAGCAAGCTGGCCCCCATCATGGCCATGGGCAGGTTGTGCGGCTGCATGGATTCGCGTCGGTACCCGATGCGCGGCCCGAGATAATAGGCGCCGACCAGGCCGGCAATGCCGGCGTTGACGTGCACCACCGTGCCCCCCGCGAAATCCAGCGCGCCCTGCTTGAACAGCCAGCCGTCCGGGGCCCAGACCATGTGCGCGATGGGTAGATACGCCAGGGTCATCCAGATCAGCGTGAACACAAGAACCGCCGAATAGCGGATGCGTTCAGCGAAACCGCCCACGATCAGCGCGCAGGTGATGCCGGCGAACGTTGCCTGGAACGCGGCGAATATGACTTCTGGAATGCTGCCGGACAACGCGAATTTTTGTGTCGCCAGATTCATCATGCCGCTGAAGAAAACGCGGGAGAAACCGCCGATCACCGGGCCACCGGACGTGAAGGCCAGCGAGTAGCCGTACACGAACCACAACACGATGGCGATGCAGAATGCGGACAGCACCTGCACCAGAATCGACAGCACGTTCTTGCTTCGCACCAGCCCGCCATAGAAAAGCCCAAGCCCGGGCGCCACCATGAGCAGGACGAGTATCGTCGACAAGCTCATCCAGACCATGTCTGCTTTGTTCATCTGTAGCTCCTGTTTTCCTGAATGAATGGGCGTGCGTCAGAGCGCCGAATCACCGGCTTCCCCGGTGCGTATGCGGATGGCCTGCTCGATGGGGGTGATGAAGATCTTGCCGTCGCCGATCTTCCCGGTGTGGGCCGAGGCGCACAGGCTTTCCACGGCTTGTTCGACCATGTGGTCCGCGATGGCCATTTCCAGACGCAGCTTCGGCAGGAAGTCGACGGTGTATTCGGCGCCCCGGTAGAGTTCGGTATGGCCCTTCTGGCGCCCGAAGCCCCGGACCTCGGTGACGGTCATCCCTTGGATGCCCAGCGCGGCCAGGGCCTCGCGGACTTCATCGAGTTTGAATGGTTTGATGATGGCGGTGATCAGCTTCATGGCGGTCTTCCCGGAAATAGGTGTCAACCGAGATAAAGCAATTCGCGTGCCAGGTTTTGCCCGTGGTGAATGCGGGATCTGTGGGGGAGGGGGAATGGCAATGCTGAGCAGAGCGCTCGATATTGGTGCGCAGGGAGGCCGCGCGCACCAATTTGGATCATCAGGCGCGAAGCCTTCGAGTGTCGGCACGCTCTGTTTGACGTGAGACGATCATGAGGGCATCAGACCTCTATCGTGAGTCGGATTTGAGGTGACGGCTGGCGAGGCATGCACTAGCCTTTCGGGCCTATGTAAAGCAGGATCACCGACAGCGTCACGACCGATCCAACCGTGGACAACAGGATGGTCTGAGATGTGATGCGAGCCTCGCGCCGGTAGAACTCGGCCAGCATATACGGCCCCGTACCGGTTGGCAGCGCGGCCAGCAGCACAGCGATCTCCACCAATGCGGTCGGCAGCGAAAACACCCAGGCGGCCAGCCACCACGTCAGCACGGGTTGCAGCACCAGCTTGCCTGCTGTGAGTAGCAGGGAGTCGCGCGCTGAATCGCCGGCGGGGCGCTTTTCCGCCAAGAACAAGCCCAGACTGACCAAGGCGCAAGGGCTGGCCGCTTCGGCGAGCAGTTTGATGAAAGTTTCAAGGAATCCGGGCACGGTGATGTGGGCCCCGGCGACCATCATGCCGGCCGCCGGGGCGAGGATCAATGGGTTGCGCAATAGCGACAAGGCCACTTTGCCAGCCAGTCGACCCAGGCTTTTTTCTCCTTGCAGGCTGGCTTCTATGGCCATGATGGCCGTGGCGAACAGCACGCACACGACGATGAAGGTGGCGATGGTGGTGGGTACCAGGCTGTCCTTTCCGAACACAATCAGGCACAGCGGGAAGCCGACGTAGCCAACATTCGGGTACGAGGCGCCGATGGCGTCGATGCTCGCGTCGGCAAGATGTCTGCCGCCGCGCAGGCGCGCCATCAAGGTCACGAAGAATACCGCGCCGCAGGCCAGCGCGAACGCCGCAGTGAATCCGGGCTGGTACAACTGGCGCCAGCTGGTATGCGCCATGCTTTCGAACAGCAATGCCGGCAGCGCCAGCCACACGACGAAAGCGTTGATCTCCGACGCGGCGGCCGGGCCGAGCAGGGCGCGACGCCGACACGCAAAGCCACTGAAAATCAACGCGAAGACAGGAAACAGGGTTTCAAGGATGGACAACATGACGGCAATCGGCGAATAGGAGAGACGCCAGAATAGTCTTGTCGTTTAATGCAATCCAATGTTATTTTTAAGATAGATTGATACTTTTTAGGTATTGTTTTGGCATGCTGGACATCAAGCCACTGCGCTATTTCATCACCCTGGCTGAAACCCGCCATTTTGGTCGAGCGGCCGCCCGGCTCAATCTGTCGCAGCCGCCGCTCAGTCGCCAGTTGGTGGCGCTGGAGGCGTCGCTGGGTGTGCGTCTGGTCGAACGCAACTCGCGCAGTGTCACGCTTACCGCGGCGGGTGAGCGCTTCTACGCCGATGCGCAAGCCATTCTCGCCGCAGTGAGGCAGGCGGAAGAGAACGCCCGGGCTGTCGCGCATGGCGAGGCGGGCACGTTGGCGGTCGGGTTCACAATGTGTGCGGCGTACAGCGTGGTGCCTGGCTACGCAAAAGCGTTCGCGGCGACCTATCCCGCAGTGGAGCTAAGTCTGCGCGAGATCGTGTCCAATGATCTGGCGGGGCAGGTTTTGTCGGGGCGTGTCGACGCGGCCATCATGTTCCCACGCGTTGTGAATGCCGGTCTGGCCGCGCGCACCGTCGTTCGCGAGCCGCTATGCGTGGCGCTGCCACGTTCGCATCCGCGCGCCAGGCAACACAAGTTGAAGATCGCGCAGCTCGCACGGGATGCGTTCGTCATGGCTTCCGACGATGTGGCACCGTATTTGCACGCCACCATTGTCGAGCATTGCCGGCGTGGCGGGTTCGCGCCCGATGTGCGGCTCGAAGTGCGGTTGCAGCAAACCGTGCTGAGCCTGGTTGACGAGGCGGTTGGTGTTGCGCTGGTGCCCGCCTCGATGAGCCGCATACATTTTGGCAACGTGGTGTTCCGCCCGCTGGTCGACGCCCCGACGATCGAACTGATGCTGGCCTGGTTGCCGGGCAACCGCAATCCGTGCCTTGAGCGGTTCCTGGATCTGGCTCAAGAAGCCTGAGTCGCCCGATGTCCATCGCGATGCCCCGACTGTCGCTTCTTAGGCAACGTGGATGTTGGTGTCCGGTCGCCGAGGAGCAGCCGGCTCGACCATGAGAGTCCGCCGGTGGGTGATTCAGACGCTCCGGCGACCTGAATGCTGGAATCGCTCGGGCGCGAAAGAGGCCAGTTCGTCGGGATGAGCCGTGCCGGTGAACGAGCGGCTGATCAGGATGGCCGTATTGGCAGACCCGGTCATACCCAGATGGCCATGTCCGAAGGCGCACCACAAGCCGGGTTGGCCTCGCACCGGCCCCAGGACGGGCAGTGAATCCGGCAGGCACGGCCGGTGCCCCATCCAGGTGGTGAAACCGCTTGTGCTCAGCCCGTTCAGACCAGCACGGGCCTGTCGTTCCAGCAATAACGCGCGTCGTTGTGAAGGAGGGTGATTCGGCCTGGCGAACTCCACCGTGCCGGCAATGCGCAGGCCGCCTTCCATGGGGGTCATGAATATTTTCTTGTCGGCCAGCACCACCACGCGCGACAAACGCACGCAGGGTTCGGGCGCTTGCACGTGATAACCGCGCTGGCTCTCAAGCGGCACGTCGGGGCCAACCTGGGCCAGCAGTGCGCGGGATCCGATTCCCGCGGAGATCACCACATGCGCCGCCTCCCAACGGTGTGCGCCGTCGGATACTTGCCAACCCGTGCCGGCGCGCTCGAGTTTGCTGGCGCGGGCGGTTTCGAACGTCACGCCCATGGCTCGCAATGCGGCGGCGATCGATCGGGTGTAGCGATCAGGGCTGCTCAGCCAGCCCTCGTCCGGCAGGTACACCCCCCTTCGGTAGTCAGCGCCAACCGAAGGCTCCAACGCATGGATCCCGTCGAAATCGACATCTTCCATGCGTAACCCATGGCTGCGTTTCAGGTTCCAGGAGGCGTGGTCCTTGGCCAGTGCCTGTTCGTCCCGGTACAGATGCAACTGGCCGGTCTGGTGCACGACATCCCGGCATCCCACGGCCTGTGCAAGTGTTTGATGCGCGGCCACCGATCCTGACAACAATTCTGTCAGCGCCGTGGCGATCTGGAGCACACGCTGTGGGCGCGCCGAGGAGGCGAAGCGCGACAGCCAAGGCGCGGCCCGCAGCCAGTAGTGGAAAGGTATATGCAGCGGGCTGTCGGGATTCAGCAGCATCGACCCGGCCGTTTTCAAGATACCGGGCATGGCCAGTGGCGCTACGGAGCCCGACGACAGGGCGCCAGCGTTGCCGAAGGAGCATTGCGAACCTGGGGGCTGGTCATCCAGGATCGTGACCCGATAACCCGCGCCGCGCAGCGCGTGGGCAACGCACAGGCCGATGATGCCGGCTCCAATGACAAGAACGGTGTCATGCTGGTGTGATGGCATGGAGGAAATCATGATAGTGAACCCGAGATGGCCACTGTACCTGGATTCCGATGTGGTGGTGCCCTCCGCTCCTGGCGAGCGAAGCCGTGAAAGCCAAGGTGCGCCGTGTGGGTTACCGCGTCGCGGCATTCTCGTGGGCCGTGCTTCGGCGCAGGATGGGCGTGGTCAGTGGCAGTGATGGTGGCTTTGCCGAACGCGCAGTTCGCCAGCGATGGTCACATTGTTCCGGCCATTGGACTTGGCGGCGTACAGCGTGGCGTCGGCTCGAAGCAGCAGGTCTGTGAGGGGCTCGTTCTTCTCGCGTTGAACGACGCCGAAGCTCGCGGTGACAAGTTGCGTGACGTGGGCGGTGTCAGTCAAAGGCTTGACGGTGAACGGCGTCTGGGACAGCCGGGTGCGCACGCGGTCGGCGAACTGCGTGGCCCCTTCCAGCGTGGTGTCAGGTAGCAACACCGCGAACTCCTCGCCGCCAACGCGTGCGGCGAAGTCATCGAATCTGACACATTCCAGCAATATGCGGCCGAATTCCTGTAGAACGATATCGCCCGCGTTATGGCCATACCGGTCGTTGATTGATTTGAAGTAGTCGATGTCGCACATCATCATGCTGATGGGGCGATGGCGGCGTTCCGTCACGAGAATCAGACAGTGCTCTTCGAAGCTGCGCCGGTTGTGCAGTTGAGTCAGGCCGTCGAGGTTGCGCTCTTTTTGAAGATCGTCAACCAGATCCACCACGGCGGCTGCGAGAACAGCCAGCCCCAGCACCATGATCGAGATCAGGGCGACGAGTTCGAGTGCGACCCAGATTGGTGATTGTGTGAATGTTCGCTGGCTGGTCTGGCTAATGGATGTGGTGTACAGCAGCATTCGGGGAATAAAGCTGAATGTGAAAGCGGTGTAGACCCAGAACAGCATCCAGTCCACGGGGCGTTGACCGGATAGCCCCCACCATGGCTTGATCGGGACGAACAGCAGTGCCGCCACGCCCAGATTGAGGATGTACATGCGGAGGATGAGGTCATGCCTCACTTCGACGAAATAGCCGATAATCACCAGGAGTGTGATGGCCAGCATGACCAACAACGTGGTGTTCAGTCGAATCCGATAGCGCGTTGCCGCCCCTTTGACCATCAGGATGGCGCTGGCCAGATACAGTGCCGCCGTCGTCATGGCATTGGCTTCTGTGCTGGCCGGCAAGCGAATGATTCGACAAGTAACGCCTGCGGCGAACAGGCAGAACGTGGCGGCGAACAGCAGCAGGTAATGCCGCGAGCGGCCCGACACCGCCCAGACCCCGACGAAGATCATCGAAAATATGACGATGATTGCGGGGTTCCCGAGGGCGAGTACCTGGTTCGTGTTCAACGACAAGGCAGGGTTCCTGAAAATTGGATCGCGGGGAACAGCGAACGGCGGCACCGCATACTTCGCGGGCTCGTGGCGAAGCGTGAGTCCAAGTTAATTTTTGGGGTTATGCCTTTGATGGTACTACAAGATGTATCAAAACGAAATGTCGAATACAGTTTTGCAACAATCCGCGTCGATTAGAGGCATTTGTGTGACCTTCGCACCGTTACTGATAAGCGGCTTGGGAGGGTTATGATTCCTTATGGCCGCGCTTCCCGTCCTGTATTCGTTTCGCCGCTGTCCGTATGCCATGCGGGCGCGACTGGCGCTGGCCACTAGTCAACAAGCCTGCGAGTTGCGTGAAGTCGTGCTGCGAGACAAGCCTCGCGCCCTGCTCGAGGTCTCGCCCAAAGCGACAGTGCCGGTGCTGGTCGCAAGCGATGGCCGTGTCGTGGATCAGAGCCTGGACATTATGTTGTGGGCCCTGCGCCAAGCCGACCCTGAAAGGTGGCTCACGCCGAATCTGTCATCGATGCTGGCGCTGGTTGCCGAATGCGATGGCTTCCTCAAGCACCACCTCGACCGTTACAAGTATCCGCAAAGATTCGGCGTGCCTGATGGTCGCGTTCATCGCGATCAGGCGCAGACCTGGTTGGCTGGGCTGGAACACCGGCTGGCGCAAGAGGGTGGGGTGTGTGGTCCGCGTGTCGCGTTGGCTGACGCCGCCATCATGCCGTTCGTGCGCCAGTTCGCGCATACGGACACCGAATGGTTCGAGTCCCGGCCATGGCCGTCGCTCAGGGGCTGGCTGCAAAGGTGGGAAAAGAGCGCGCTGTTCGCGTGCGTGATGTGGAAATACCCACCCTGGAAGCCTGGGGAAAGCGGGTCGCTGTTTCCGCCCGCTTCGGCGTTGACGGAAACCTGAGCCGGCGGTGGTGGGGCCGGCCCGGGGGAATCATCCCGCCATGCCCGGGATCACTGTTGAGAACCCGGCGTCAACATGGGTGACTTCGCCCGTGATGCCGGCAGCCAGATCCGACAGCAGGAACGCGGCCACGTTGCCCACGTCTTCGATGGTGACGTTGCGGCGCAATGGCGCGTTCGCTTCCACGAATTTCAGGATGGATCCGAAATCCTTGATGCCGCTGGCGGCCAGCGTCTTGATGGGGCCGGCGGAAATGGCGTTGGCGCGCAGGCCCAGCGGCCCCAGCGCATTGGCCAGATAGCGCAGGCTGGCTTCCAGTGATGCCTTGGCCAGGCCCATGGTGTTGTAGTTCGGGACGACTTTCTCGGCGCCCAGATAGGTGAGTGTGAGCACAGAACCGCCGCGCCCCTTCATCAGGGGCAGGGCGGCCTTGGCGAGCGCCGGGAAGCTGTAGGCGGAAATATCGTGGGCGATGCGGAACGCTTCGCGTGAGAGGCCTTCCAGGAAGTCGCCGGCGATGGCCTCGCGCGGGGCGAAGCCGATGGAATGAACCAGGCCATCCAGACCATCCCAGTGTTTGCCCAGGTTGGTCATGGCCTCTTCGATCTGGGTGTCTTCCGCCACGTCGCAGGGCAGTACGATGGAACTGCCGAGTTCCGCCGCGAACTCACTCACACGTTCCTTGAAACGATCACCCACATAGGTCAATGCCAGCTCGGCGCCTTGTTTTCGACATGCCTGCGCGATGCCGTAGGCGATGGACCGGTTAGACAGGACGCCCGTGACCAGGATGCGTTTGCCTTCAAGAAAACCCATGTCGTGTGTATCCTTTTGCTTGGGTGAATCAGCCGCGGACGTGCGTGCCTGGCACGCGCAGGTGTTCGCCGATAGACAGTTTGTTGCTTCTCATGTTGTTGAGCTGGCGTAGCTTCTGCACGGTCGTGTCGTAGCGCCTGGCCAGCGAGAACAGCGTATCGCCGTGACGCACCGTGTGTGTGCGTACGTTGATGCGGTGTCGTTCGATACGCTTGCCTTCGTGAACGGTTCTGGTTCTGGGGACGTCTTCACTCGGCACATTGAATGACGCCAGCTGGATACTGCCCGCGCCGTCGGTTGGCACCAGGATGGCGTGGGCCACGGCCACCACGCGCCGCTTCCTTGGGCTGATGCCATTGACCTCGCGCAACTTGCTCACGCTGATGTTGTGGTGCCGGGCGATGGATGCATAGGTCTCCCCCCTGCGCGGCCGGTAGAGCTCCCAGGTGCTGAGCCGGCCCTTGTACGCTTCCAGGTTGGCATTGAAGATTTCCACCTTGTTGGCCGGCAACAGCAGCACGGGATGGTGCTCGGCCAGGATGACCGGGCGGTTGAACGAGGCGTTCAGTGACTTGAAGTCTTCAACCGACATGTCGGCCAGATGGGCCGCCACGGCGACGTCCATGTCGCGCGATTTGCGCACCGTCTTGAAATAAGGGGTGTTGCTGATGGAAGGCAGCGTAACGCCGTATTTCGCGGGATCGGAAATGATGTTCTTGATGGCTTGCAGCTTGGGGACGTAATTGCGCGTTTCGTCTGGCAGATTCAGCGCCAGATAGGTGGTGGGCAGGCCTTGGCTGGCGTTCTTCTGCATGGCGTTGGCGACGGCGCCTTCGCCCATGTTGTATGACGCGAGCGCCAGGTACCAGTCACCCTGCATGTCGTACAGGTAGTTCAGGTAGTCCAGGGCGGCGTTGGTCGAGGCGATGGGGTCGCGGCGCTGGTCGCGCCACCAGGTCTGTTTCAGGTTGTAGTGCAGTCCGGTGCTAGGAATGAACTGCCACAGGCCCGAGGCGTTCGCGGGCGAAAGCGCCGTGGGGTTGTAGGCGCTTTCCACAAACGGCAGCAGCGCTAGTTCAGTGGGCATGCCGCGCTGGTTGATCTGGTCGACGATGTAGTACAGGTACTTGCGCGCCCGGTCGGCCATGGTTTCGATCATTTCAGGGCGGGCGGCGTAATAAGCCGTCCATTGATCGACCAGGGGGCCGTGCAGGTTGGGGATGGCGAAGCCGCGCCGGATCCGGTCCCACATGTCCTTGGGAGGGCGGGTGAGGTCAACGGTGCGGGAGGTGTCTTTGGCGATGTAAGCGGTGTCTTGCTGGGCGTAGTGCTGGGTCGTGGTGCTGGCGCATCCGGCCAGGGCAGCCACAATCAACAGAATCAGTAGTCGCAGGCATTTCATCGGCAGGCTATTTAAAGTTGTTCTTCCATTCGCGTAAATTGGCAAAAACGGCCACGGGGGAATTCATTGGCGTGCCCGAGTGGGCCGCCGCCGCGCTGATGACGTCTTTTTGTGCAGTGCGAAAAAAAGGGTTGGTTCGTAATTCCAGGCTGATTGTGGAGGGGAGCGTGGGCAGGCCCCGAGCGCGTTGCGCCTGGGAATCTTCCCAACGTTGATGCAATGCCGCATTGCCCGGCTCCACTTGCAGTGCCCAGCGCAAATTGGCAAGAGTGTACTCGTGTGCGCAGCAAACAAGTGTATCGGCAGGTAAAACGGCAAGTTTACCCAGAGAATCGACCATTTGCCCAGGGGTTCCTTCGAACAGCCGTCCGCAGCCGGCCGCGAACAAGGTGTCGCCGCAGAAAACAGCGGGCTCTCCAGGATTGATTTCGCCGGAATAAGCGATATGCCCGGCCGTATGGCCGGGGATGTCCAGAACGGAAAACCGTACGCCGATATTGGGCAGGTCGACGAGGTCGCCTTCCTTCAGCCGGCGGTCGCAGAGGGGGAGTGTTTCGGTTGCCGGGCCGTAGACATACGCTTGGGTGCGGGCCCGCAATGCCAAGACGCCCCCCACATGGTCACCATGGTGGTGGGTCAGTAAAATGGCGTCCAGCGTCAGGTTGAATTCCTCGAGCGCGCGCTCGACGGGCGCGGGCTCGCCGGGGTCGACCACGATGGCATGGCCATTGTGGTGCAATAACCAGATATAGTTGTCGGACAGGGCCGGAAGCGGCAACAACCGCGCCGGGCCGGAATTTTCATTCAGCATGATGGCGACGGCCCCATGGCGGGCCGCAGGGGTATGTGTGACGCAGGATCAACCGCTTATTGTAGAGCTTGCTGACTGGTTGGCTAGCCCCCCGGGGCAATATTTGCAGGCCTGGGAGAAAAAACAGGTGGACGCCATGGTGGCCAACGTGTTTGGCTACCATGCGATCCAGGTTGGTCTGCCGCGGTGGGACCTGCTCTCGGCCAACCGCATTCCTGGCAAAGCCTACACTCACATCGTGCATGACGCCGCCCTGGACGTACCCGGCATGGCCCTGGTCGCGGATCCGGAAAACCTGCCGTTCGATGCCCAGAGTGTCGATCTTCTGGTGCTGCCGCACGTGCTCGAATGCTCATCCAACCCCCATCAGGTATTGCGCGAGGCCGAGCGTGTACTGGTGCCGGAAGGCCGGATCGTGATTTCCGGGTTCAACCCCTGGAGCCTCTGGGGGGCGCGAGAGCGCATTCCCGGTCTGGACCCTCTGTTGCCGGTGCCGGCACACCTCCAGGTTTCGTTGGCGCGTCTGAAAGACTGGTTCAAGCTGCTGTCGTTCGAGGTGGACCGCGGGCGTTTCGGCTGTTACGCCCCGCACTGCGCTTCCCGAAAATGGCTGGACCACTGGAAGTTCATGGATGCCGCTGGTGACCGCTGGTGGCCAGTGGGTGGGGCGGTCTACGTCGTGTCGGCCGTCAAGCGGGTGGCGGGCATGCGGCTCGTCGGCCCTCGATGGAAAAAGAAAAAGAAACGCGTGCACCAGGGCGCTGTCGCCACGGGTATGCGTTTCGGAAGGAAGCAATGAAGAAAGAAGAACCACAGGTCGATATCTGGACGGACGGCGCCTGCAAGGGCAATCCCGGCCTCGGTGGGTGGGGCGCCCTGTTGCGTCAGGGCCGGCACGAAAAGGAGCTTTGTGGCGGGCAGACCGACACCACCAATAATCGCATGGAACTCCTGGCTGTCATCGAGGCCCTCAAGGCGTTGAAGCGGCGCTGTGTCGTGGTGGTGCACACCGATTCGCAATACGTGCAGAAAGGTATGTCAGAGTGGCTTCCGAACTGGAAGCGGCGCGACTGGCGCACGGCCGATAAGAAGCCGGTGAAGAACGCCGATCTGTGGCGGCAGCTGGATGTGCTCGTTGCGCAACACGACCTGTCGTGGCGTTGGGTGCGCGGGCATGCCGGGGATCCCGGCAACGAACGGGCCGATCAACTGGCGAACAAAGGGGTGGAGCAGGCGCGGGCCGGGTAAAATCGGTGTGGACAAGCAGTTTTCACTCATTAGAACCGGATACCCCATGCGTCAGATCGTGCTCGATACCGAAACCACCGGCCTGGACCCCTCCCAGGGACATCGCGTGGTGGAATTGGCCTGCGTCGAAATGGTCAATCGCAGCCTCACGGGCAATCACCTGCATCTTTACCTGAATCCTGATCGCGACAGCGACCCCGACGCCCTGCGCATCCACGGCCTGACCACCGAATTCCTGTCCGGGCATCCGCATTTCGAAGACGTCGCCCAGCAATTGGTCGACTTCGTCAAGGACGCCGAGGTCATCATCCACAACGCGGCGTTCGACACCCGTTTCCTCACGGCCGAACTGACACGCGTGGGGCTGCCTCCGTTCGACCAATTGTGCGCGAAAGTCACTGACTCCCTGCTCTACGCCCGCGAACTGTATCCAGGCAAGCGCAATTCACTGGATGCCTTGTGCGAGCGCCATGGTATTTCCAATGCCCATCGCACCCTGCATGGGGCGCTGCTTGATTCGGAGCTTCTGGCTGACGTCTGGCTGGCCATGACCCGTGGCCAGGATGCCCTGATCATGGACTTCGATGACGGGGGGCAGGCTTCTGAAGGGAATGGCGCTCAGATGGATGCGTTTGATCCGGCCGCGTTGAAAGTGCTCCCCGCCAGTGCCAGCGAATCGCAGGCGCACGAGGCATATTTGAATGATCTGGACAAGGCTTCGGGAAAGCCTTGCGTGTGGCGCGCAATGGATGCCGCCGGTTGAACGGTCAGATCGTCTCAGGCTCACTTGTTATTGCACAGGGCTGCCCCTGCGCAGGGTCGGAAATTCGTGTAGAATTCCTGGCTTTCCAGCATTTGTCACCGCGCGGCGTGTTCCGCGCTCCGGTCGGCATTTCCCGATCGGGCGGTTAGCTCAGTGGTAGAGCACTGCCTTCACACGGCAGGGGTCACTGGTTCGAACCCAGTACCGCCCACCAAGTTCCATAGTGTGAAATACCTAAGAAAACAAGGCCCTACGGTGAAAACCAGAGGGCCTTTTCTTTTTCGGTGGTCATCGTCAATTCGTGCACAATGCCCTTCGGCACAAAAGTGGCGCAGTTACGCCGACGCCACCGGCGCTGGCCGGGGGCCGGTCTATTGCACCAGCCCTTCCGCAGGCGGGAACGCGGTTCTCCGTTGTTGCAAGCGCGATGCTGCTGCCCGATGGCCTGATGTCGCTTGTTCAAACTGCTCGACTGAAGTCT
>DASTNK010000118.1:0-14544 GCA_035720945.1 Burkholderiaceae bacterium | reverse complement strand
ACGGTGGATTCGAGAAAAGGATTCATGAGCTGTCTCCAAAAAGAAAAAGGTGTGGAACGACGCTCCACACCTCATCTTCTCTGGATACCGGCCGCGGGCACAGCGCCGCACCACATCTCTGTCCATCCGTACTGTTACGCCACGCGTCGCGAAGACGCGCGCCTTGCATTCAACCCTGTTTCACAACGCCCCCAAAGGATCTAAACGCGCCCTTGCGCCAGACTGCGCCTCACGTAGTCCGCCACGCCGGTCTGGACATCGCGGAACGGGGCCGCATACCCTGCCTTGCGTAATTGCGACAGGTCGGCCTGCGTATGGCTTTGGTACCGGCCTTTCAGATCGTCAGGGAACGGAATGTAGCGGATCAAACCCTGTTCAACCAGGTCGGCCAACGGCAGTTCGGCCTCGCCGGTTTCCGCACGCAAGGTGTTGACCACCGTGCCAGCCACATCGTTGAAAGGCTGGGCGCGGCCGGTGCCACAATTGAATATCCCCGACTGGGTGCGATTCAGGAAATGCAGATTGACATCCACCACGTCGTCTACGGAGACAAAGTCGCGTTGCTGGCCACCATCGGCATACCCGTCCCACCCGCCGAACAAGCGCACGAAACCTTCTTTGCGGAACTGATTCATATTGTGCCAGGCCACTGAAGACATACGACCCTTGTGCTGCTCGTTGGGACCATAGACGTTGAAGTAGCGCAACCCCACCACAGGCGCCCGCAAGGTTTCCAGATGCCGGCGCACGATCTGGTCGAACAGGTATTTGGAATAACCATAGACATTCAATGGCGCCTCGTTGGCGGGGTTTTCCGCATACACCGGCCCCGATCCATAGACCGCGGCCGACGACGCGTAAATGAATGGTATCTTTTGCTTCTGGCAGAAATGAAACAGTTCCAGGGTTACCCGGTAGTTGTTGTCCAGCATGTAGCGCCCGTCGCGCTCGGTGGTGTCGGAACACGCCCCCTGGTGCAACACGGCGTCTATGTTCGTGAACTGCCCCTGCGCCACGCGCTTGCGGAAATCATCCTTGTGCAGGTAATCGGCGATCTGCGACCCCACCAGATTGACGAACTTGTCGCCCTCTGTAAGGTCGTCGACCACCAGGATATTGCTTTGGCCCGAGCGATTGAGCCCACGCACCAGATTGCTGCCGATGAAGCCCGCGCCCCCGGTCACCACGATCATGATAGTTCCTCCGCCGTCACCACCGACGTTCCCAGTTTGCCCACGACGATACCGCCCGCCCGGTTGGCCAGCAACATGGCGTCGAACCAGGGCAGCCCCGCCGCCCGCGCCACGGCCAGCGTGGCCAGCACCGTGTCACCCGCACCCGACACGTCGAAGACCTCGTGCGCCTGAGCATCCACGTGCTGACGCCCCGCCTCGGAAAACAAAGTCATGCCTTGTTCGGACCGGGTCACCAGCAGCGCCTCCAGGCCCAGTTCGGCGCGCAGGTGCTGCGCACCCTCTTCGAGTTCCTCCTCGGTCTGCCAATGGCCCACGGCGTCCCGCATTTCGGCGCGATTCGGGGTCACCAGCGTGGCCCCGCGATAACGCCGGTACAAATGCCCCTTGGGATCCACCAGCACCGGCACCGCCGCGTCCCGCCCTGCCTGAATGATCTGTTCGACGTGGCTGAGCGCCCCTTTGGCATAGTCGGACAGCACAATGATATCGTGCTTCGGAATGAGATCGATGACCGCGGCCCGCAGCGCGCTCAGGCACGCCTCGCCGGGACCCTCCTCGAAGTCGACACGCAGCAATTGCTGCTGGCGCCCGAGCACACGCATCTTGAGCGTGGTCGGCGAGGTGGCGTCGTCAACCAGACAATCGGCGATCCCCGCCTGCCTGGCGAGTTCCCTCACTTGGCGACCGGCCTCGTCGGCCCCCAGCACGCCCGCGAGCGTCGCCCGCGCGCCCAGCGCGACCACATTGCGGGCCACATTGGCGGCACCGCCCAGACGGTCTTCACGACGCGCGACACGCACCACCGGCACCGGGGCCTCGGGGGAAATCCGCTCTACCTCGCCAAACCAGTAGCGATCGAGCATGACGTCACCAATCACCAGCACGTTCAGGCGCCTGACGGCCTCAAAGGGGAAAGAGATCATTTCAATTCCTCGATGCGGCGAGGCTCGTAGGTTTCCCAGGAACTACAGCCCGGGCACTGCCAATAGAAATGCCGGGCCTCGAAACCGCATACACGACACGAATAGCGGTCGAGGCGCTGGATGTGCTTGTGGATAAGTGTGCGCAGCAACCCGAGATCGGCGCCTGGCGCGATACCCGTCTGCCTGGGGGTGTCTTTGCTGGCCAGTTCGGCCTCGAGCAGGCGATCGAGACCTAGAAGCGATGGGTGGGCACGCAAGGCGTCCCGCGCGAACTCCCAGGCCGGGGCATACCCCTGCCGCGCCCGCAATCCGCCGAACACAACCTTGAACATGTCGAGCGATGGATAACGCAGATAATGGTCCTTGAGCAGAGCCAAGCCGTGTTCCTCACTTCCTTCACGGCGATAGCACTCGAGCAGATCGGCCGCCACCAGGCTGGCGAATTTCGGTGCGATGGTGAGCACGGACTCGAGGTAGGCCAGTTCCTTGCCCGGCGCCTGATTGAGCCTGGCCAGCGCCGCCTTGAGCATCGCGATGCGTGCCTCCGAGGCCTGACTGCCGTCGTGGCCATGCAACGCGCGCGCGGCATTGTCGGCCTCATCGAGCGCGGCTTCGACAGCGCGTGGGTCCGGAATGGCCAGGGCCGCCTCGGCCTGCTCGCATTGGTAATGGACGAGCTGCGGCACCGGCTCATCGACCAATGCCCGCAAGCGTTTGACCGCTTCGATCGCACGCGGCCAGTCGTGTTCGGATTCGTAGATGCGGATCAGCGCGCGCATGGCCGGCACGGCGAACCGGGTGCCCTGGATGGATTCGAACGCCTGCTCGGCGCGGTCCAGCATGCCCGCCTTGAGAAAATCCTGCGCCAATTCGTATTGGGCATTCTCGCGGTCCGCCTGCGGCAGGTCGGCGCGCGACAGGAGGCTCTGGTGCACGCGGATGGCCCGCTCCATTTCCCCCCGGCGCCGGAAAAGGCTGCCCAGCGCGAAATGCAGCTCGGTGGTTTCCGGATCGAGTTTCGCCACTTCGACAAACGCATCGATGGCACGGTCCGGCTGTTCATTGAGCAGGAAGTTCAAGCCCTTGAAATAGGAGTCGGGCAGGTTGCGCGTTTCCGACAGCATCTGCCGGATGTCCACACGCGCCGCTATCCACCCCAGCGCGAACAGCAACGGGACAAAAATCAGCCACCAGGGTTCAAAATCCACGGACGCAGCCTCCGGTGCCAGACGTCATAGCGGCGCCAGGGGCGCCACGGTCTCGGGTGCCACAGCGTCCGACGGAAGACCGGAGGCAGGGTGGCGGATCTGCTCTTGAAGACGGCTCAGGTCGCGGCGCAGCTTCCGGGCTTCGCGGCGCCTGCGCAGGATGGCCGGCAGCGCAACCAGCAGGCCTAGCGCCACGCCGATGACGAACAACACCAGCATGACGACGATCAAGGGCACACCGGTGATCATGTGGCCGGCATAGAAATTGACATCGACCGGGCCGGTGTTGTTCATGGCGAACATCAGCACCAGCACGAACACGATCAATCTGAGTATCCAGGCCAGTATACGCATGGTGAGCACTCCAACTTGCTTTCGGGTAATTTTCAATTGTACGGGCAATCGCCCGCGACACACGCCGACATGCCATCAGGCAGCGCCAGAAGACGGCCCACAAAAACAGGCAGCCCCATGAAAACAGACAAGCCCCCGATACGAGGGCTTGTCTGAGGAACCAACGCTGATCAGGGCGGCCACCACACCGGCGGTGGCCGCCCCGGCCAGAGAACTACCCCACTGAAAACAACGACTGGCCCGACGCCTTGATTTCGGCGTCGTAGGCGGAATCGACCCGCTCGCGCAATTCCTTGCCCGCCTTGAAATGCGGAACCAGCTTGCCCGGAACATGCACGGTCTCACCGGATTTCGGATTGCGGCCCACACGTGGCGAGCGCGACGACAACGAAAAACTGCCGAAACCACGGATCTCGATGCGCTGACCGTCGGCCAGCGCCTGGGCCATGGCCTCGAGAACCGTCTTCACGGCGTAATCCGTGTCGCGAGCCGCCAGTTGCGGGTACCGAGTGGCCAGAATCGCTATCAGCTCGGATTTAGTCACGCCCGTTCAACCATCGTCGCGTTGCTGGTCGAGCTTGGCCTTGAGCAATGCGCCCAGGTTGGTCGTGCCCGACGAAGCGCTGGCTTCCGACATGCGCTGAATGGTTTCGGCCGCATCGGCGTTTTCACGGGCCTTGATCGACAACTGGATCGAACGTGTCTTGCGATCGACGTTGATGATCATGGCTTCGAGGCTTTCGCCAGCCTTGAGCACCGTCGTGGCGTCTTCGACGCGGCCGGCGGAGATCTCGGAGGCACGCAGATAACCCTCGACGTCAACAGACAGCGTGATCACGGCGCCCTTGGCTTCGACCGACTTGATGGTGCCAGGAACGACGGCGCCCTTCTCGTAGGTGGCCACGAAGTTGTTGAACGGATCGCCTTCGAGCTGCTTGATGCCCAGGGAGATGCGTTCCTTGTCGGTGTCGATACCCAGAACCACCGCGTCGAGTTCGTCGCCCTTCTTGAAGGCGCGCACGGCTTCTTCGCCGGATTCCGTCCAGGACAGGTCGGACAGATGGACCAGGCCATCGATGCCGCCAGGCAGACCCACGAACACGCCGAAGTCGGTGATGGACTTGATGGCGCCACGGACCTTGTCGCCACGCTTGAAGTTGATCGAGAACTCTTCCCACGGGTTGGCACGGCACTGCTTCATGCCCAGCGAGATGCGGCGACGGTCTTCGTCGATTTCGAGGACCATGACTTCGACTTCCTCGCCCAGTGTGACCACCTTGCGCGGATCGACGTTCTTGTTGGTCCAGTCCATTTCGGAGACGTGCACCAGACCTTCGATGCCGGCTTCGACTTCAACGAACGCACCGTAGTCGGTCAGGTTGGTGACCTTGCCGAACAGGCGGGTGCCTTGCGGGTAGCGGCGGGCCAAGCCGATCCAGGGATCTTCGCCAAGCTGCTTGACACCCAGCGACACGCGGCTCTTTTCCTGGTCGAACTTGAGAACCTTGGCTTCGACTTCCTGACCCACCTGCAGCACCTCGGAGGGATGCCGCACACGGCGCCAGGCCATGTCGGTGATGTGCAGCAGGCCGTCGATGCCACCCAGGTCGATGAACGCGCCGTAATCGGTGATGTTCTTGACCACGCCCTTGACGATGGCGCCTTCGGACAGGTTCTCGAGCAGCTTCTGGCGTTCTTCGCCCATGCTGGCCTCGAGCACGGCGCGGCGCGACAGCACGACGTTGTTGCGCTTGCGGTCGAGCTTGATGACCTTGAATTCGGTGGTCTTGCCTTCGTACGGCGTGGTGTCCTTGACAGGACGCAGGTCGACCAGCGAGCCCGGCAGGAACGCACGGATGCCGTTGGTCATGACGGTGAGGCCGCCCTTGACTTTGCCGGTGATGGTGCCGGTGACCAGGTCGCCGGATTCCAGCGCCTGTTCGAGTTGCAGCCAGGCCGACAGGCGCTTGGCGCGGTCACGCGACAGGATGGTGTCGCCGTAGCCGTTTTCCAGGGAGTCGATGGCGACGGAGACGAAATCGCCTTCCTTGACCTCGACGTCACCCTGGTCATTGAGGAATTCTTCCAGGGGAATGAGCGCTTCCGACTTGAGGCCGGCGTTGACCACGACGAAGTTGTGGTCGATGCGCACGACTTCCGCGGAGATGACTTCGCCGGACTTCATGTCCTGGCTCTTGACGCTCTCGGCGAACAGGTCGGCAAAGGATTCGCCGCCAATCGCGGCATGGGTTGCAGTGGTGGACATTAAGAGTGATCCATCAGCCTTGCGGGGCTGTCAAAAGTGGCACACCGAAGCGGCGAAACCGCCCCAGTGGAGTAAAAAGAAACCCCTGACCCTGGCATGGGCGACAGGTAGCGGGCTACCTGGCCTTGCCGGAATCCTGGGCACCCAGGCTCGACCAGAGGTCGAGTACTGCATTGACCGTTTCGTCGATACTGAGATCGGACGAATCGATCGTTTTGGCGTCGGCCGCTGGCACCAGCGGCGAAACATCCCGGTTGCGATCGCGTGCGTCGCGCGCGCGCATATCCTCCAACAGGGCCGCTAGGTTAGCAGAAATCCCCTTTCCCTTCAACTGCTTACAGCGCCTCTCGGCACGCGAATCGACGTCGGCCACGAGGAATATCTTGAGATGCGCGTCCGGAAACACCACGGTGCCCATGTCGCGACCGTCCGCCACCAAGCCCGGGGGACGGAGAAAACGCCGCTGTCGGTCGAGCAGGGCCGCGCGCACCGGCCGCAGCGCGGCGATGCGCGAGGCCAGTTCGCCGATGCGCTCGAGACGGATGGCGCCCGTCACGTCATCACCGCCCATCCACACCCGACCTTCGCGGAACTCCACATCGAGTCCGCGCGCCGCGTCGGCGACGGCCTCGGTGTCGTCGATGTCCAGTTCCCGGGTTTCCACCGACAGCGCCGTCAGCCGATATAAGGCGCCGCTGTCGAGCACGTGCCACCCCAGCGCCCGCGCGACGTGGTCGGCCACCGTACCCTTGCCCGAGGCCGTCGGGCCGTCGATGGTGATGACAGGGTGTCGCGTCGACGCATCGCTCATGGCCGAACCAACCCCTGGAAAACCGAAAAATAACCGGGGAACGTTTTCGCGACGCAGCCGGGATCGCGAATGGTCACCGGTTCGGGTCCAAACGCCGCCAGCGAGAAGCACATGGCGATGCGGTGGTCGTCGTAGGTGTCGATCGCCGCCCGCCGCCAGGCGCCGGGGCGCACCGGGTGCACCCGCAGCCAATCCGGCCCGGATTCCACTTGCGCACCCAGCTTGGCCAGTTCGGTGTGCATCGCGTGAATACGATCGGTTTCCTTCACGCGCCAGCTGCCGATGTTGCGCAGCGTGCACGGACCATCGGCGAACATGCCCAGCGCCGCCGCCGTCATGGCGGCATCCGGGATCAGGTTGAAATCCTCGTCGAACGCCCGCAGCCGTTCACCAGCCGCGACATGCGCGCCGCTCACGACAATGGCATCGGGGAAAAGCTCGACCTTGGCCCCCATTGCCGCGACCGTATCGGCGAACGCCGCATCGCCCTGGATGCTGCTGGCGCCGACACCTTGAATGCGCACCGGACCACCGCCTATGGCGCCCAGCGCCATGAAGTAGGACGCCGTGGACGCGTCGCCTTCGACCGCTATCCCGCCGGGCGACGTGTAGGCCGAGCCCGCCGGCACGGTGAAACGCCGCCACCCTTCGCTCTCCACGCGCACACCGAAGCGCGCCATCAGGTTCAATGTGATCTGGATGTAGGGTTTGGAAATCAGTTCGCCATCCACGGCGATGGCCAACGGCTGGCCGGAGGTGGCGGTGACCAGCGGTGCGGCCATCAACAGCGAGGTCAGGAACTGGCTGGAAACCGTCCCGCGCACCACCACGGTTCCGCCGGCGCCCGGGCGACGCGGACCGATGGAGAGTGGCGGATAGCCCGGGTTGCCCAGATAGCCGATCTCGGCACCGAGCGCCCGCAGCGCGTCGACCAGATCGCCAATAGGTCGCTCGTGCATGCGCGGCACGCCCGACAACCGATAATCTCCCTCCAGCATCGACAAGACCGCCGCCAGGGGCCGGAACGCGGTGCCCGCGTTGCCGAGGAACAATTCGGCCCGTCGGGTCCGGAACGGTGCGCCGCCCTCGCGCACCAGCACGCGATGACCGCCCTGCGATTCGACGCCCACGCCCAGTTGCCGCAACGCGGCCAGCATGACACGGGTATCGTCGGAATCGAGCAGCCCGTCGATGGTCGTGGGCTCGGCGCACAGCGCCGCCAACAACAATACCCGGTTGGAGATGCTCTTGGAACCGGGCAGATCCACGCGGCCGGACGCGCTGCGCACCGGGTCGAGACACAAACTGTTTGAATCAGTCATGACAGGCCACTCCGGCTGCCCCAGAAACGGCGCGCCACGGCGGCACGCTCGAGGAAATCGAACAACGCCTGCCCATCGCCCGTTTCCAGCGCCCGCTCGAGATCATCGAGCTCAGACTTGAAACCTTGCAATTCAGCCAGCACGGCGGAGCGATTGGCCAGAAAAATGTCACGCCAGACTTCCGGAGAACCCGCGGCGATGCGCGTGAAATCACGGAACCCCGTGCCGGCCAAACCCAGGCGCCGATCGGCGTCCGACGCGCCCGCGACCTGGGCCATGAACACCGCCGAAAGGAAATGCGGCAGGTGGCTGACGGATGCCAGAGCACGATCGTGCGACTCGGGATCCATGACCACGACGCGCGCGCCGCAGTGCTCCCAGAGCCGGGTCAGGCGCGTGCGCGCCGCGGCCGTCGCCTCGTCAGTGGGGGTCAGCACCACCGTGCGCCCTTCGAACAGCGCCGCGTCGGCCGCTCCCGGCCCGGTCTGTTCCGCGCCCGCGATCGGGTGCGCCGCAAGAAACTGGTTCATGCGCGCCCCGAGGACTTTGCGCGCGGCCGCCACCACGTTGGCCTTCGTGCTTCCGACATCGGACACGAGCGTATCCGGGCGCAGATGGGGATTCAGTTCGGCCAGCAGGGTTTCGATGGCCGCGACCGGTGCCGCCAGCAGGATCACATCGGCCCGCGCCGCCGCCTGCACGAGCGTCACAGCCTCGTCGATCAGGCCGAGTTGCCGAGCCTGGGCCAGCGAGTGCGGGTGCCGTCCCACACCCAACACGCGACCAACCGCCCCCCGCTCGCGCAAGGCCGCCGCGACCGAGCCACCGATCAACCCGACCCCGACAATGGCCAGGGTTTCCACACGAAACGACGCGCCGATGTCGGACTGCGCCATCACCGCCCGAGCACGTCCGTGAGCGCCTCGATGAAACGCGTATTCTCGGCCGGCAGGCCGATCGAGACCCGCAGCCATTCCGGCAGGCCATCGCCTGTGACCGGCCGCACGATCACGCCTCGTTTGAGCAACTCGAGATTGACGGCCGCCGCATCCCCGACCCGCACCAACACGAAATTGCCGTAGCTGGGCACGTATTCAAGCCCCAGCTTGCCGAAGGCCTCATACAGGACCTTCTTGCCGGCCTTGTTGATGTCGTACGATTGGCGCAGGAATGCCACGTCGTCGAGCGCCGCCGTCGCGGCGGCCTGGGCCAGGCTGTTCACGTTGAACGGCTGGCGCACCCGGTTGAGCAGATCAGTCAGGCGCGGCTGGGCCATCGCATACCCCACACGCAACCCCGCCAGCCCGTAGGCCTTGGAGAAAGTGCGGGTCACGATGAGGTTGGAGAACTGCTCGACCCAGCGCGCGCTGTCGAAGCGCAGCTCGGGATCCAGATATTCGTTGTAGGCCTCGTCCAGCACGACCGTGACGTGTTCGCCATGGCGTTCATGCACCTGCCGCAGGAACGCTTCGATGTGCGACGCGGGCTGGAACGTGCCGGTGGGGTTGTTGGGGTTGGCAACGAACACCAGACAGGTGTCGTCGTCGATGGCCGCGCACATGGCGTCGAGATCATGGCCGTAGTCGCGCACGGGGACCACGATATGGCGCGCGCCCCGGGCCTGGGTCGCCAGGCGGTACACCGCGAACGCATGCCGGGAATAAACGCAGGCGGCCCCCGGCGCGAGCAGCGCCAGCGAGGCGAGTTCGAGCAGGTCGTTCGACCCGTTGCCCAGCGTGAGCCAGTCCGAGGGAATGCCGTAGCGCCGCGACAGCGCCGCCTTCAGATCGAACCCGTTGGGATCCGGATACCGGGCCAGCGCGCTGGACGCTTCGATCATGGCCAGTTGCGCCGACTTCGGCAGGCCCAGCGGATTCTCATTCGAGGCCAGTTTCACGATGCCGGCCGGATCCAGATGGAATTCCCGCGCCAGTTCTTCAATGGGTTTGCCCGCCTGATAAGGCGCGATGTCCAGGATGTACCCGGGCACGTCGGCCTGAGCGGAATCGGAGCGGGAGTCTAGGGTGGTCATGCGTTGCGCCTTGCCTGTTTACTGTATTGGATACGAGCCCAGAAGCTTGAAGAAAGCGACCTGCTTCTGCAGTTCCGCCAGCGCCTTGTCGACGGCGGGGTCGCGACTGTGGCCGAGCAGATCGACATAGAAATAGTATTCCCATTGGCCGGTGCGCGCCGGCCTCGATTCGAACCGCGTCATGGACACGCCATTGGCCGCCAGCGGGGCCAGCATTTCGTAGACGGCGCCGGCGCGATTCGGCACCGCCATGATGACGCTGGTCTTGTCGTTGCCGCTGGGCAATGTCTGGATGTTGCCCACCGCCAGGAAACGGGTGCGGTTCTGCGGGTCGTCCTGGATGCCGGACGCCACGATTTCCAGTCCCCACGCCTGGGCCGCCACCTCACCCGCGATGGCCGCGACCTCGGGGTCTTGGGAAGCCACCCTGGCCGCCTCGGCATTGCTCGCCGCCGCGCCGCGGGCCAGCGTCGGGCAGTTGCGCGTCAGCCACGCCTGGCATTGCGCCAGAGCCTGGGGGTGCGCCATCACGCGCTTCACCCCGTCGAGCTTGCCCGACCGGGTCATGAGGCAGTGATGGATCTTGATGGACCGCTCGCCCAGCACTTTCAACGGCGAATTGAGCAACAGGTCGAGCGTGCGATTGACCGCGCCCTCGGTGGAGTTCTCGACTGGCACCATGCCGGCGTCGGCTTGGCCGGCCTCCACCGCGCGAAAGACTTCGTCGAAGGAATTGCAACGAAGCCGCTCGACCGCATGGCCGAAGTGCTCGAGCGCAGCCTGCTCGGAAAACGAGCCCTGGGGCCCAAGATACGCCACGGTCAGGCGGCTTTCCAGCCCCCGGCAGGTGGAAATGATCTGGTTCCACACCGCGTCGACCGCTTCGGCGGTGAACGGCCCGGCGTTCAGCGCCTGCAGCCGGCGGATGACGACCGCCTCGCGCTCCGGCTTGAGAATCGGGTCTTCGGCATCGAAATCGAGCTTGACCCGGCCCACCTCCAGGGCGGTGTTAGCGCGCTGGTTGAGCAGATCGAGGATCTGTTCATCGATGGCATCGATGCGTTGGCGCAGAGGCGACAACGCGGCTTGCAGCGTTTTATCCATGGCGTCGTTCGAACTCCCGCATGAAGGTGATCAGGGCCTCGACACCTTCCATGGGCATGGCGTTGTAGATCGAGGCGCGCATGCCGCCGACGCTCTTGTGCCCTTTCAGTTGCATCAAGCCTGCTTCAGCGGCTTCGGCCAGGAAACGGGCATTGAGCGATTCGTCCGCCAGAAAGAACGGCGCGTTCATGCGTGAACGGTCGCGGGGCGCAACGCGCGAGACGTAGAAACCGGACTGATCCAGGAAGCCATACAGCGCCTTGGACTTGGCGATGTTCTTCTGCTCCATGGCGGCCACCCCGCCCTGCCTCTTCAACCACTTGAAGACCAGGCCGGCGATGTAAATGGAGTACGTGGGCGGCGTGTTGAACATCGAGTCGGCCGCGTCGACATTGGCATAGTCGAACGCGGAAGGGCACCCGGGCAACGCATGGCCGATGAGGTCGCGACGCACCATGACAAGGGTGACACCCGCCGGCCCGGCGTTCTTCTGCGCCCCGCCGAACACCATGCCCGCGCGCGAGAAGTCGAAGGGCCGTGCCAGCATGTGCGAGGACGCATCCACCACCAGCGGCACGTCCGGCGCGCCAAGCTCGGCCAGATCCGGCCACTGCGCGAACTCGAGCCCGCCGATGGTTTCGTTGCTGCACAAATGAACATACGAGGCGTCCGGCCGCACGCGCCACTGCCGGGGTTCGGGGTACCAGGTCCAGGGCTCTTGCGTCACCCCGTCAACGACGGCTTTTTCGCCCCCGGACGCGGCCACCGCCATGTCGCCATACTTGCGCGCCTCGTTGTAGGACTTGTTCGACCAGGTGCCGGTGAGGATGAAGTCCGCCTTGTTCGCACCGCCACGACCAATCAGGTTGAGAGGAACGATGGCGTTCTCGGCCGTCGCCCCCCCCTGCATGAAGAGCGCGGCGAAGTCGCTCGGCAGATTCAGCAATTCCCGCAGGTCGGCCTCGGCTTCGTCGCGGATTTGCCCATACTGGGCGCTGCGATGGCTCATTTCCATGACCGACATGCCGCAGCCATGCCAATCGGTCATTTCAGCCGCCGCCTGCTCGAGCACTTCCAACGGCAGGGTCGCGGGCCCCGCCCCAAAATTCCAGACACGCATCAAGAAGCATCCTCTGAGTCGTCGCTCGGCCCGCCATCCTGCCCGGATGGCGCATCATCGTCACCCCCGCCCGTGATATCGGCGTCGGGACTCATGGCGCCGGCGTCATCGTCGTCGGCATCCCGTTCCGCCACACGGCGCACACCCGACAATGTATCTTCATTATCGATATTTATCAGCGTCACACCCTGCGTTGCGCGGCCCATTTCCCGGATCTCGGAAACCCGGGTGCGCACCAGCACGCCCCCCGTGGTGATGAGCATGATCTCGTCCGACGGCACCACCAGCACCGCGCCGACAACCTTGCCGTTGCGCGCCGAGGTTTGAATGGCGATCATGCCCTTGGTGCCGCGGCCGTGCCGGGTGTATTCCTGGATAGAGGTGCGCTTGCCAAAACCGTTCTCGGTTGCCGTGAGCACCGATTGCGATTCATCGCGCGCCACCAGCAGCGAAATGACTGACTGGCCTTCTTCGAGCATCATGCCCCGCACACCGCGCGCGGTGCGGCCCATGGGGCGCACATCGTTTTCATCGAAGCGCACCGCCTTGCCCGAATCGGAGAACAGCATGACATCGTGCTCGCCATCTGTGAGATCGGCGCCGATGAGGTAGTCGCCGTCATCGAGATCGACCGCAATGATCCCCGCCTTGCGCGGATTGGAAAAATCGGACAACGGCGTCTTCTTGACGGTGCCGCGTGAAGTCGCCATGAAGATGTAGTGATCGTCACTGAATTGCTTGATCGCCAGCACGACAGTGATTTTCTCGTTGTCGGTCAGCGGGAACATGTTGACGATGGGCCGCCCGCGCGAATTACGCGTGCCCTGCGGCACTTCCCACACCTTGAGCCAATAGACGCGGCCGCGGTCGGAGAAGCACAACAGATAGTCGTGCGTATTGGCGATGAACAATTGATCGACCCAGTCGTTTTCCTTCATGGCCGTGGCCTGCTTGCCGCGCCCCCCGCGCTTCTGTGCCCGGTATTCGGACAACGGCTGGCTCTTGATATAGCCGGTTTGCGACAGCGTGACCACCATGTCCATGGGGGTGATCAGGTCTTCGGTGTCGAGTTCCGTGGCATTGTGCTCGATGGCGGAGCGACGGATATCTTTGACGTTGGTGGAGAATTCGGCCTTGATGGCCGCCAGTTCGTCGCTGATGATGGTCGTGATGCGCTCCGGGCGAGCCAGGATGTCGAGCAGATCGGCGATCGCCGCCATGACGTCCTTGTACTCCGCGACGATCTTGTCCTGCTCCAGGCCGGTCAGGCGCTGCAGGCGCATGTTCAGGATTTCCTGCGCCTGGGTCTCGCTCAGGCGATACAGGCCGTCGGGCTGTATTCCGAATACATCGGGCAGGTCTTCCGGACGGTAGGCGGCGTGCCCGCCCAGCTCGGCGCCTTCGTCGGCGCGTGCCAGCATTTCACGTACCAGGGAGGAATCCCAACTGCGCGCCATGAGTTCCTGGCGTGCCACCGGCGGTGTGGGCGCCGCCTTGATGATGGCGATGAAATCATCGATATTGGCCAGAGCCACCGCCAACCCTTCGAGCACGTGCCCGCGTTCGCGCGCCTTGCGCAACTGGAACACGGTGCGGCGCGTGACGACCTCGCGGCGATGGAACAGGAAATACTCGACCATCTGCTTGAGGTTCAGCAACCGTGGCTGGCCGTCGACCAACGCCACCATGTTCATGCCGAAGGTGTCTTGCAACTGCGTATTCTTGAACAGGTTGTTCAGAACGACTTCGGGGACCTCGCCACGTTTCAGTTCGATGACCAGACGCATCCCGTCTTTGTCGGATTCATCGCGGATGTCGGAGATACCCTCGACCTTCTTTTCATTGACCAGTTCGGCGATGCGTTCCTGCAGCGACTTCTTGTTGACCTGGTACGGGATCTCGTCGACGATGATGGCTTGGCGATGGCCTTTTTCCATGTCTTCGAAGTGCGTCTTGGCCCGCATGATGACGCGGCCGCGCCCGGTGCGATAGCCTTCACGGACACCCGACATGCCATAGATGATGCCGCCGGTGGGGAAGTCGGGCGCGGGAATGAGCTCTATCAGTTCGTCAACCGTGCAGTCGGGGTTGCGCAGGCAGTACAGGCAGCCATCGACCACTTCAGACAGATTGTGCGGCGGGATGTTCGTGGCCATCCCCACCGCGATGCCGGAACTGCCGTTGACCAGCAGATTGGGCAGGCGCGAC
>DASTNK010000117.1:0-8085 GCA_035720945.1 Burkholderiaceae bacterium | reverse complement strand
CCTCTCCCCCATCACCCCTGCCGACTCAACCTCCGCCCCCCATACTCGGCAAGCCCAATCCCCACCAGAATCATCACCAAAGCAACTGCATGATAAACGTGGAATTGCTCCCCAAGTATGGCAACCGCCAGAAACGCGCCCCACACAGGCAGCAGGTTGATGAACAGGCCGGCCCGATTCGCGCCGATCAGCTCCACCGCCTGAATGTAAAGGACTTGGCCCACGAGGGATGGGAAGATAACGATATAGAGGATCACCCCCCAACCCCGCATATCCGGAAAAATGGTCTGGCCTCGCGCCGCTTCAAACACCAGCATGGGAAGCGACGCCAACGTGGCCCCCAGGCACAATATGAACATCAGGCTTGCCCAATGCACCCGGGGCTTGCTGCGCAGCATCGCTGTGTAGACACCATACGCAATGATGGCGACGAGCATCAGCGCATCGCCGAAATTGATGTCAAGGCCAATCAACCGCGCCCACTCGCCACGCATAGCGATGACGACCACGCCCACGAAAGACAGCACGAAGCCGACCGCCTGCTCCACGCCTATGCGGCTGGAAAAGAGAACGAAGCTCGCGGCGAATACGAAAAGCGGCATGCCGCCCTGCAAAATGCTGGCATTGATCGCGGTGGTATAGACCAGCGCGTAATACAGCGCCACGCTGAAGACGGTGAAGCCAAGCGCCCCCAACAGCAGCAAATGGAACAGCCGTGGCCGGATTGTCGGCCAGTCGGTGGCAATCCGCCGCTTCCCGAACACATACAGCACCGCCATCACACTCGCCCAGCGGGCGGTGACAAGAATCATCGGCGACACATGGCCGACCGCCAGCTTGCCGGCGATGGAGTTTCCCGCCCAGAAGAGGGTTGTCAACGCGAGAAGAACGTAGGCTTTATAGATGGCATGATCTCCGAGGAGGAGCCGGGCGAATCTCCCGGGCCTTATATTTTTTTCAGCGATACATCACGGCGGGCCTACAAACCGCCCGTATGCTCGCTGCGGGCAGGATAGTCGTTTGCAATGGCAAAGTCGATAGCGCCCAACGGGTCCCGGAACGGTGGATCGGAACAGGTTGCCTTGGCGTCAAAGCGGTAATGGTCATTAGAACCCCGGAAATTTGATGGTCGACATGCACATGCTTGACGACATGCGAGCATTGTGACGAACTATTTGCAACTCAAAACACTATAGCCGGCGGCATTCTGATCATCGGGTTGCTCCACCATCTTGTCGCACACCCCAGCCCATATGGCAATGGTCTGTTCAACGGTCTGGCGAACCCACGGATCGCCAAGGCCCTGGTGGCCAGGCTCGAGCGGCCAAGCGCCGACTGATTGCTGGAGCGCCTGGCAGGCGAACTGGGGAAAGGCCTCAAGGTCGCGGCCGAAGAGGCTGGCTACACCCACTCATCAAGCGATAACGAGCATCACGATGTCACGATGTGCGCCACGCTTACTTTCCGCCGCAACCTCACCATCAGGGCCAGGGCGACCAATACCGCCACGGCCGATAACCACGGAAGCCACGACAAACCAAGCGCGCCCGCCGCAACACCGCCGAGCGCGGACCCCGTGGCGATGCCTATCTGCATGGCGGATTGATTCAAACCCACCAGGACACCGCTCGCGTTCGCGTTGATGGACGCCGCGCGAACCTGTTGTGATGGCCCACAGGCCCATGCTGTGATCGACCACAGTATCAATACCACGGCGATCACAGAAAGGGATGCATGCGACCACACGAGACCCGCCACGGGCAGGGCGACGAGAAAAAGCGACTGGAGAAGCTTGAACGTGACCAGTGTGAAATGGTGACCGTGTCGATCATTGAAACTTCCGCCCATCCTGGCTCCGATCAGGCTCGCTATTCCGAACACCAGCAGCAGCGGGCTCATCCAGTTGCCTGGAATGTGCTGCACGGTGAGCAGATAGGGCGTGAGATAGCTATAGGTGAGGCAGTATCCCGCCATCCACAGGACGGTCACAAGCAGACCTCCCTGGATGGTGGGGCGGGCCAGCATAGCCACTTGATCCCGAAGCGGAATGGATGCCGCGGGGCTCAACACCGGCAATACGCTACGTTGGACAAGGGCCGTTATCAAGGCCAGCAGCGCTATGACCGGAAAAACCGCGTTCCAGCCAAAGCGTATCGCGATCTCGCGCCCCACCGGAACGGCAATGATGAGGGACATCGTGAAGCCCATGATGACGGTGGCAATGGCACGGCCCCGGCGTTCCGGACCGGCCAGGGTTGCCGCGGTCGACAGGCTCGACACGACCGCGAGGCCGCCCGACAGCGCCTGAAGCAACCGCATTGCGGTGAAGACCCAGAAGTCGTCCACGAAGAAACACAGGCCGCTGAAAATCGAATAGAAGATCATCGCCGTAACGAGCACCGCTCTGCGCCCGAAGTGCCCGGTCAGGGCCACCACCACGGGCACGCAGAACCCGTATATCAGTGCGTAGACGGTGATGAGCTGTCCGGCCAGTTCCACCGAGATGCCCAGTCCACGGGCGACGAGATCCAATTCACCAGCCAGGATGTACTCGTTCGCCCCCGCAACAAAAGTGGTTAGGGCAAGCAGCAGTATTTGATATCGAAGGGGAATTTTCATGATGCTTTTAAATCTATGATTCGCAAATTATCGATTCGAAAATCGAAAGCGAGACTCCAATAGCACTATTGGAGAGCGGCTCTACAATTGATTCGTGATGGCGGCCGCCACGGCGGCCAGGGTTTGCTCGTTGCGCTTGAAGCGCGTGTATTTACCGACCCGTGTCGCCGACACCAAGCCGGCATCGCGCAATAACGCCATGTAGCTCGACGCAGTTGACTGGTTGACCCCCAACAGGTCTGACACCTGGGTCACGCAGACGCCATCGGTAAGCGGGTCGGTGCCGCCAAGCGGCTGGAAGTGCTTGCGCGGGTCGCGCATGGCCGACAATACGGCGCGCCGGTGCGCGTTGTCGAGGGCTTTGAGGGCAAGATCCAGATTCATGACGCCATACTATTCGACATATCGGAAATTGTCAATATGTATGCAGTGCGGCCAATACCTTCAGGTTCTGATGTTGTTGATCGGTCATGTCGATGGTTAGGCGGCTCATGATTGACAGCTCCGTAAATTGCCACAAATCCACATTGCCACATGTTCGGCACCGTCACGCCCACAACCATCAACCAAGCGAGCACACAGAACCCGCCGAAACCAAGCCCAATTGATCCTTGACGTGCTCCACATCGTTGTCACGCGATAGCGGGACACCGTTTTTCACCGCCAGGACCTCGGCCATGACGCTCACCGCGATCTCGGGTGGCGTCTTGCTGCCAATATAGATACCCACGGGGCCACGCAAACGGGCCAGGGACTCCTCGGTCTGGTCCAGGTACTCGATCATGCGCTGGTGCCGCGTATGGTTATTGCGCCGGCTGCCGATGGCGCCGATATAGAACGCCGGTGTTTCCAGCGCCTGCAGAAGCGCCAGGTCATCCAGTTTTGGATCGTGCGTCAAGGCAATCACACAACTGCGGGCATCGGGCCGGAATTCCGCCACTGTGTCGTCCGGCATCGTGGCCACCACGCGCACACCAGGCACGTTCCAGATGCTGTTGTACTCCTTGCGCGGATCGCACACGGTGACCGCGAACCCGCAGAACTGCGCCATGGTGGCCAGGTATTCGCTCATCTGTCCGGCACCGATGATGAGCATCCGGTATTCCGGGCCGAACGTATTCACCAGCTCCTGTTCATCCATGCCCAAATCGGCGGGAACATCAGAGACTTCCAGGCGCACCTGGCCATCGGCCAGGCGAACGCGTCGGTGCATGAGTTTTCCGGCATCCAGCGCCTGCACCAGATCCACCAGCGCCTGGGTCTGCGGATCGAACTCGAGAACAACTTCAAGCGTGCCACCGCAGGGCAGGCCAAATTGGTGGGCCTCGTCCGCCGTGACGCCGTATTTGATGAACCGTGGCGGCCCGTTGCGGGGCAAAGTGTCGCGGGCATCGGGCTGGGTATAGCGGGCGATCAGGTCGTCTTCAATGCAGCCCCCCGATACCGACCCCACGATCACGCCGTCTTCGCGCATTGCCATGATCGAACCGATGGGCCGGGGCGACGAGCCCCAGGTATGCACCACAGTCGCCAAAACAGCATGGCGACCTTCCTGCCGCCAGTCGCGCAGCGCGCGCAAGACAGTAATATTCAGATTTTCCATGATTCGACTCCTTGAAGTCTCCTCTCTCTATAAGGTAATTCTTGATTCCACGGCAATACCCAGCACGATCAACAGCGCCACCACCACCCAGATCCAGATGGGAATGCGGCGCGCGGCTGTGGCCCCCGTCGGCGAGACGGGAAGGCCGGAATCGGCAGTTGCGGGCGTGGCACTCTGTTCCGGGTAGCGGCGCTGCATTTCTTCGTCGAAGCGCTTGAAAAAACTTTGAGCCATCGACTTGGCCACCCCGTCGATCAGGCGCTGGCCCACCTGGGCGATCTTGCCGCCGACGGTTGCGTTGACCGTATAGGCCAGTTCACAGCCTTCTTCGTGAGGGGTCAGGGTGACCTTGGCCGACCCCTTGCCGAAGCCGGCGGCCCCGCCGTTTCCATCAAAGTTGAGCGTGTAGTGGTCCGGGGCCTGGATATCCGTCAGCTGTATCGTACTCTTGAACTTGGCCGCGACAGGGCCGACCTTGATGGTGCTGACCAGGGCGTAGGCGTTATCGCCGGCGGGTTCGATGCTCTCGCAACCCGGCACGCACACCTTCAGGACCTGGGGATCATTGAGCGCCTCCCAGGCCTGCCGCTGAGTGACACCGAGTTGACGCGAACTCTGCATGTCCATCGTTCTCTCCTCTTGAATCACTGTTTCATGAGCGCGGCGATCGCACCCGCCAGCTCCTGCAGACGACTGACATTGTGTACCGCCAGCATAGCATCGGCCATGCGATGCAGCACGGCGGCGCCGCGCGCGCTGGGCTCATATCCGTCAAAGCGCAGCAATGGGTTGAGCCACAGGACGCGACGCGAGCGGCGCTTGAGCCAGGCCAGCTCCCTGGCAAGATCCTCTGGCTCGCCGGTATCCAGGCCGTCGCTGACGATCAGCACAATCGTGCGCCGTCCCACCAGGCAGCGGGAGTACTGTCGCCGCAAACCGCCCAGACAGTCACCCAGGCGCGTCCCCCCCGCGAAATCGTGAATGAGGTCGCCCGCGGCGAGCAGCATGGCATCCGTGTCCGCCAACCGAAAAGCCGCCCCCAGATCGGTCAGCTCGGTTCCAAAGGCAAAGACCTCGCGGCGCACCGACAGGGTTTGCCCACTGACCTGAACATGTGCAGTCGACGCATGCAGGAAGGCCAACAAGGTGCGCGTGTAGCGCTCCATGGATCCCGAAACATCCACCAGCATCAGCAACGGCAAGGACTGTGGCCGCCGCCGCAGCCGATGCAGAATCATCACTTCGCCGCCGCTTCGCGCCGCCGCCCGCAAAGTGCGCCCCCAATGCACGCGCGGGCCGCGCCACCCGGCGCGCGTGCGGCGGCCGTCGACCGTGGGCAGCGGCAACGCCACATCCCGCACCAGGCGCCGCACCAAGTCGTATTCGCTCGCCGTGAGCCGATTGAAGTCCGCCTCTTTCAGGCGCGCCAGATCACTGGCCGTCATGGCGGCATCAAACTCGACATCCGATTCCGCACGAGGTTGGCCGGCGGCCGGTGGGGCCAAGGCCGCGCGCACACGCGGGCTTGTACGCGGCGGCCCGGCTTCGCGCGCCTCGCGCGGCACCATGCGGGCCAGCAATTGATGGGCCAGTTCCGGATCCCGGAAAAATGCCTCAAACATTTCGCGGAACACGACGCGGTCCTGCTCGCGGCTGACCAGCACCGTCTCCAGCGCGGCACTGACATCCTGTTTATGTGCCACGCCCACGCACTGCAGGGCTTCCTGGGCCAGGGCGATTCGAGAGGCATCCACCGGCACCCCCGCCCGACGCAGGGCGCGGCCAAAGGCACTGAGATTACCGCTGAGCTTGCCGCGACGCGCGTCGCCCAGTTGGGACACCCAATGCGGCCGTGGCGCGGAGACCGGATCGCGGGTCGATGTCATGGCGGCCCGTCATGCGGCGGCCTGGTCCGCCGATCGCAAGGCCTCGGACACCAGCGCGGGGTCCAGCGCGGCCACATCGTCGCGCTGCTTGAACAGGATGCCGGCGGTGTCGACGACGATCTCCGGGTCAAGCACCAGGGTATCCAGAGCGACCAGGGCGCGCGCCCATTCCACGGTCTCGGCGATGCCGGGCGCACGCTGAAAATGCGCATCATACGGCGCGGTGCGCAGTTGCTGCACAAAGGCCGCCACTTGATTGGCCAGGGCTTCGGGGGCCTGCGGCACCAGCGCCCGCACAATGGCCAATTCCCGTGCGCGATCGGGGTAATCCAGCCAGTGGTACAGGCAGCGGCGCTTGACTGCGTCGTTGAGCTCGCGCGTGCGGTTGCTTGTCAGTATCGTCACCGGCGCGACGGTGGCGCGCACCGTTCCGAGCTCGGGGATGCTGACCTGATACTCACCCAGGTACTCGAGCAAAAAGGCTTCGAACGGCTCATCGGCGCGATCGACTTCATCGACCAGCAGCACGGCGCCCGGCGCGGGGGCCTGCAGGGCCTGCAGCAAGGGGCGGCGCACCAGGAACCGGGGTTGATAGACTTCCTGCTCAAGGTCGGCAACGGGCGCCCTGCCCTCGACCGCCCGCAGATGCAGCAGCTGGGCCGCATAGTTCCACTCGTACAACGCCTCGCGCTGCTCCAGGCCATCGAAGCACTGAAGCCGCAGCAGTTCACGTCCCAGCACACTGGCCAACGCCTTGGCGAGCTCGGTCTTGCCCACGCCGGGCTCGCCTTCCAGCAACAGGGGCCGCCCCAGCCTGAGCGCCAGGAACACGGCGGTGGCCAGGCGTCGATCCGCAAAGTAGGCCCTGGTTTCCAGGGCTGACACCAACGCGTCGATGGAACCGAGGCCAGGTAAACCAGTCGGTGCCGCCGACGCGCCCGCAGAGACCATTTATGCCAACGCCCGAACCACGGCGCGCCGCGTCATGACCCCGACCAGATGGGCTCGATAAGCGCCACTCCCGTGCAGGTCGGACGACATCTCGGACTCATCGGTCGGAACGCCAACCACGGCATCGGGCGAGAAGCGATCCTTCAACGCGGCTTCCAGGGCCTGGTGACGGAACACGCCATTGCCGCCGCCCGTCACCGCCACCCGAACCTCGTGATCGAACTGCGCCACGAACACCCCAATCAGGGCGAACAACGAGGCGGGCTGCGGGAACTTCACATAGGCGGCGCGTCTGGGCACCGGGAAACCGATGGCGGTGATGAGTTCACCAGGCTCCAGCACCGTCGCAAAGAGCCCCTGGAAAAAGTCGTCGGCCTTGATCTGACGACTCGTGGTATGAACGGTGGCGCCCAGCGCCAGCAGCGCCGCGGGGTAGTCAGCCGCCGGATCGTTGTTGGCCACCGACCCGCCTATCGTGCCCATGGCGCGCACCTGCCGGTCGCCTATGCCATCGGCCAACCCCGCCAAGGCGGGAATGGCGGCCGCGACGTCCGCGCTTGCGGCGACATCCGCGTGCCGCGTCATGGCACCGATCACGACCGCGCCGGATTCCTGGCGGATCCCCGCCAAGCCTGGAATCGCGCCTAGATCAACCAACTGTTCCGGAGCGGCTAGACGTAGTTTCATCGACCCCAGCAAAGTCTGCCCGCCCGCCAGCGGCTGCCCGCCCGCCTGGACCAGCCTGAGGGCATCGGCCTGCGTGGTGGGCCGCTCATAGGTGAATGCGTACATGTGTGTCTCCTGTGTGGGTCACCGGGCGGCGTGAATGGCCTGCCACACCCGATAAGGCGTCGCGGGCATGTCGATGTCGGCCACCCCCAGCGGTTCGAGCGCATCCAGCAGGGCATTGATCACCGCCGGTGGAGAGCCGATGGTGCCGGCCTCGCCGCAGCCCTTGCTGCCGATCGGGTTGTGCGTGCAGGGTGTGCAGACCGTGCCGAACCGGAAATCCGGGAAGTCCGCCGC
>DASTNK010000116.1:0-29924 GCA_035720945.1 Burkholderiaceae bacterium | reverse complement strand
CAGGCGGCAGAGTTCGATGAGAGGCAGGCCGATGATGGCCGTGGGGTCGTCCGAGGTCATGCGTTCCATCAGCGCGACACCCAAGCCTTCGGCTTTCGCGCTACCGGCGGTGTCGAAGGGCTGTTCGCGCCGCAGATACGTATCGATGTCCTGGTCTTTCAAGGGGCGGAACCGGCAAAACGTGTCGACACACACCACTTCGTGATGTAGGCCATCGGTGACGCACAGGCCGCTGTGGAACGTGACGGTTCGGCCGGCGAGTCGGCGCAATTGTTCGCGCGCGCGATCGAACCCGCCGGGTTTGCCGATGGGAGCTCCCTCCAGGGACGCGACCTGGTCCGAGCCGATGATCACGGCGCCTGGGTGGCGCGACGCCACCGCCAACGCCTTCGCCAGGGACAATCGGCGTGCCAGCGATTCGGGTTCTTCGCCGTTCTGTGGCGTTTCGTCGACCCCCGGGGCTTCTGTGTCGAAGGGGAGGCCCAGTCGGGCCAGCATGTCCCGTCGATAGCGGGAGCTGGAAGCCAGGATGAGACGCATGGGATCAGGGTTTGGTCGCGTCAGGTTGGCGCGTGTTGTCTGAATGAGCTTCATTATCGCCTATTCGCCCAGGCTTCCGGCCGGTTGTTCTTGCGGGCCCGGGGCGCGGGACCGTACACTTTCGCCTCGACGGAGCGTGTGAGGTGGCGCGCCCTTCATCCAGAAGCCGAATCGAATCAACAACAAAAACAGGAAACGACACCATGTCGCAATCATATTTTCCCGGTTGGCGCCGGATTCAAAGCACAGGCGCCGGACTGGTGGTACAGCCGGATGAATGCCTGTCCTGGCCGCAGAACGTCGCGATGGGCGCGCAACACGTGGTGGCCATGTTCGGTTCGACCATCCTGGCGCCGTTGCTCATGGGTTTCGACCCCAATGTCGCCATTCTGATGTCGGGCATCGGCACTCTCATTTTCTTTCTGTTCGTGGGAGGGCGGGTACCCAGCTATCTGGGTTCCAGTTTCGCCTTCATCGGCGGGGTGATCACCGTCACCGGCTATGCGGGTGCGGGGCACAACGTCAATATTCCTCTGGCGCTGGGCGCCATCATCGTCTGCGGGGTGGTGTATGCGGTGATCGGAATCATCGTGTGGTGGGTGAACGCGCGCGCCGGGGATGCGGCGGGCTGGATCGACGCCTTGATGCCGCCGGCGGTCACGGGAGCCATCGTCGCGGTGATCGGCCTGAACCTCGCGCCCATCGCCGCCAAGGGAGCCATGGGCGGCACGAACTTTGAAGCGATCATGGCGCTGGTGACGGTATTGTGTGTTGGCGGTATCGCTGTCTATACGCGTGGGACGACGCAACGCTTGCTGATCCTGGTCGGACTACTGCTGGCTTGCGTGTTGTATGCGGTGTGCGCCAACGGACTGGGCTTGGGGCGTCCCATGGACTTTAGCGCGGTGGCCGCGGCGCCCTGGCTGGGGCTGCCGCATTTTGAGGCACCTGTGTTCAGCACCCACGCCATCGGCCTTATCGCGCCGGTGGCGGTGATCCTGGTGGCCGAGAATCTGGGCCACATCAAGGCGGTCAGCGCCATGACGGGGCGCAACCTGGATATTTACCTGGGCCGCGCTTTCCTGGGGGACGCCGTGGCCACCATGGTGTCGGGGTCCGTTGGTGGGACGGGTGTGACCACCTACGCGGAGAACATAGGCGTGATGACGGTCACCCGCATCTACTCGACGCTGGTTTTCGTGATAGCTGGCTTGATCGCCATCGTCCTGGGTTTTTCCCCGAAGTTCGGCGCGCTGATTCATACGATACCCGGGCCGGTGCTGGGCGGGATGTCCATCGTGGTGTTCGGGCTCATCGCCGTGGCGGGCGCGCGGATCTGGGTCGTCAATCAGGTGGATTTCGCCGATAACCGCAACCTCATTGTCACGGCGGTGACACTGATACTCGGGGCGGGCAATTTTTCCCTACAGTTTGGCGATTTCAAGCTGGACGGGATCGGCACCGCCACATTCGGTTCCATCATCCTGTATGCCCTGATGGGGCTCGGGCGTCGCCGCGCGACAAGCGTTGGATGAGCGTTGCGGTGGGGACGCACTCGCTACCGTTGTGTTTGACCCGCCCGGTATAGTCAGGTTACTATCGAATGTTTCCTTTTCCGTTTAAATACAAGGCTGTATTGATACAAGGCTGGATACAAGGCTGCGTGGCTTAGGGCTGTTGCGGCTCGGGGCCTTTGGTCTGCGAAGCTGTATTGGGGCGGTGGAGGATTGGAGCAGGTGTCTGCGTGAGCGCGGTGCGGTATATCGATACGTATGAACTGGCGCGGTCGGGTTCGGCCGTGGCGGGCGTGGTGTCGTTGCGCGACTTCGGCCGTTTATGCGCCGGGTTGCCCGAGCAGGCCGATCAGTCGGTGGAGTGGTCGGTCCGGGCCGACAAGAACACGGGGGGGGAAGTCTTCCTGTGGGTGTCCGTGAAAACGGCCGTCTTGCTCGAGTGCCAGCGCTGCCTCGAGGCTTTCGCCCAGCCGCTCGATGTCTCGACCCGGCTTCAGGTGGTGGCCGAAGCCGATCTGGATGACGGCGGCTCGCACGATCCGGACGGAAATGGTGTCGCGGTCGAGCGTATCGCCGCATCGCACCGGCTCGATATTCTGGAGTTGATCGAGGATGAGATCATCCTCGGTCTGCCCTATGTGCCCCGGCACGATGCATGTCCGTCCGAATCCGCCTCGCCGGCTGATTCGGAGTCTGACGAAAAGCGCCCATCGCCGTTTTCGGTGTTGGGCAAACTCAAAAAACCGACGTTGTAAATTCAACTTCACGGGATGATCGCGTACAATGGCGTCCCGTCACCAGGAGTCATCATGGCTGTTCAGCAAAACAAAAAGAGCCCATCCAAGCGCGGCATGCACCGCTCTCACGATTTCCTCGGCGCGCCGGCCACGGCTGTCGAGCCAACGACTGGCGAACTCCACCTGCGCCACCACATCAGCCCCAACGGTGTGTACCGTGGGCGCAAAGTGATCCAGACCAAGAACGACGACTGACCGGATCGGTTCAAGGTTCGCGCCTTCGTCGATGTCCAAGACCCGAATCCGCATAGCTGTCGACTGCATGGGGGGCGACATCGGCTTGCCGGTGACCATTCCCGCTGCCCACAGGTTCGCGCAAGAACACCCTGATACCCGGTTCCTGCTGGTGGGAGATGCCCAGGCTATCCAGGCTGGCATTCGCAAGATCGGGGTGCGTCAGGACGACTGGTATGAAATATTGCCGGCCTCGGAAGTGGTCAGCATGGAAGACTCCGTCGAGGTCGCGTTGCGCCGCAAGAAGGACTCCTCCATGCGGGTGGCGGCGCAGGCGGTCAAAGACGGTGCTGCCGACGCCTGTATCTCGGCGGGCAACACCGGCGCCTGGATGGCCATATCGCGGTATGTGCTCAAGACGCTCGATGGCATCGACCGTCCTGCCATTGCCACGTCCATTCCGAACCAGAAGGGTGGCGCCACCACCATGCTCGACCTGGGCGCCAATGTTGATTGCACTGCCGACCACCTGCTGCAGTTCGCCATCATGGGCACGGCCCTGGTCAAGACGGTTGACCTCCATGACAACCCGACCGTGGGCTTGCTCAACATCGGTGAGGAAGTCATCAAGGGCAACGAAGTGGTCAAACAGGCGGCTGATCTCCTGCGCGCCAGTGGATTGAATTTTTACGGCAATGTCGAAGGTGACGACATCTGCAAGGGCACGGTCGACGTCGTGGTCTGTGACGGATTCGTCGGCAATGTCGTGCTCAAGTCCATCGAAGGTGTGGCGAAAATGGTCGCCAGCATGCTGCGTCAGGAATTCACCCGTGACGCCCTGTCGATGACGGCCGGCATGCTGTCCAAACCTGTTCTCAATCGCCTGCGCGACCGGGTGGACAACCGGCGCTACAATGGCGCCGCCCTGCGGGGGTTGCGGGGTATCGTCATAAAAAGCCACGGGTCTGCCGACGTTTACGCTTTCGGCTACGCGCTGCAACGCGCGCACGAGGCTGTGCTCAATGGCCTGCTCGATGGCACCATGAATGCCATGGATCATCTTCGCCAGCGCCTGCAGGATGCGGCGGCCTCATCGGCGAAGCCCACCAACGACTTGTCGAACCCTGTGTCCTGACAAGATGCCTGACGGAAGCCTGTCATGCCTTATGCGAAGATAATAGGGTCGGGGAGTTATTTGCCCCCCCGAGTCGTTTCCAACGATGAGTTGGCCGCCGATCTGGCGACGCGGCAGATCGAAACCTCGGATACCTGGATCACCGAGCGCACCGGCATACGTCAGCGGCACATCGCCGAGCCGGGTGTCAAGACCAGCTCGTTGGCCATCAACGCCGGGCGTGCGGCGCTCGAGCACGCGGGCGTCACCGCCACCGACCTCGATCTCATCATCGTCGCCACCTCGACACCGGATTTCATTTTCCCGAGCACCGCCTGTCTCGTGCAGGCCGGACTGGGTGCGAGCGGTGGCGCCGCGTTCGATGTCCAGGCGGTTTGCAGCGGTTTCGTCTATGCGATGATCACCGCGGACTCATTCATCCGCTCGGGCCGGGCCCGCACGGCACTGGTTATCGGCGCCGAGGTATTTTCGGGCATTCTGGACTGGAATGATCGCGGCACATGTGTCCTGTTCGGTGACGGTGCGGGCGCCGTGGTGTTGCGGGCCTCCGACGAACCCGGGATTTCGGGCGCGAAACTCGGCGCCGATGGCCGCCAAGCGGGCATTCTCTGTACCGCGGGCGGCATTTCGCGCGGCAAGGTGGAGGGCGATCCTTTCCTGCGGATGGATGGCCAGGCGGTGTTCAAGCTGGCGGTCACGGTGCTTGCGCAATCGGCGCGGGACGTCTGCGAGCAAGCCGGGGTGGCGCTCTCCGATGTGGACTGGATGATTCCGCACCAGGCCAATGTGCGCATTCTCAACATGCTGGGCCGCAAACTGGGGATCCCCACTGAGAAAATCGTGATCACGCTCGATCGGCACGCTAATACGTCGGCCGCCAGCGTTCCGCTCGCGTTCGATGTCGCGTTCAGGGATGGTCGCATCCGCGCCGGCCAACAGGTATTGATGCAGGGGGTGGGCGGCGGTTTCACCTGGGGCTCCCTGCTGGTGCGGATTTGACCCGATTCGATTCGCACAGCCCGGGCGGCCGCGCTCGACGATTTTGTCTTTGTTCTCGCTGCGACTAATTTTTTCCTTGGGTTCATCATGAAAATCGCATTCGTTTTTCCGGGGCAGGGCTCCCAGTCGGTGGGCATGCTCGACGCGTGGGCCGGCAACACGGTTGTGGCGGAAGCCCTGGGTTTGGCGTCGGCCGCGCTTGGCCAGGATCTGGCTAGCCTCATCGCCGGTGGTCCGGCCGAGCAATTGAATCTGACCACCAACACACAACCGGCGATGCTGGCTTCGGCGGTCGCCATGTATCGGGCCTGGTTAGCAGCGGGCGGCCCCGAGCCTTCCCTGGTTGCCGGGCATAGTCTGGGCGAGTATTCCGCCCTGACCGCCGCGCGTTCGCTGGCGTTGGAAGACGCGGTGCGCATCGTGCGGGTTCGTGCCGACGCCATGCAGACCGCCGTGCCGGTCGGCACGGGTGGGATGGCCGCCATTCTCGGGCTCGACGACGATGTCGTGCGGGATGTCTGCGCGCAGGCCGCCCGGGGGGAAATGGTCGAGGCTGTGAATTTCAATGCCCCCGCCCAGGTGGTGATCGCGGGCCATGCCACCGCCGTCGCACGCGCCTGCGAACTGGCCAAGGCAGCGGGCGCCAAGCGGGCGTTGCCGCTGCCGGTCTCGGCACCGTTTCATTCCCGGCTGTTGGAACCCGCCGCCACTGTATTGGGCAAGGCATTGGCCGGCGTGTCGATGGCGGCACCGGGTATCGAACTCATCAACAACGTCGACGTTGCGAGCCCGTCCGATCCGGCCGCCATCCGGGACGCACTGGTGCGGCAGGCCTGGCACCCCGTGCGCTGGGTCGAGACTATCCGCGCCATGAAGGATCGGGGCATCACGCACGTGATCGAATGTGGTCCCGGCAAGGTCCTGTCGGGCCTGACACGCCGGATCGACAAGGATCTGCAAAGTTTCAACGTCAGCGACCCCGCCTCGCTCGAGGCCACGCTGGCCGTCATCAAGGAGTAGCACCATGCAAGAACGCCATCTCGAAGGCAAGACCGCCCTGGTGACGGGCGCCACCCGGGGAATCGGTCAGGCCATCGTTCGCGAACTCGCCCTGCGGGGTGCGCGCGTCATCGGCACCGCCACCTCCCGGACCGGTGCCGATGCCATCAGCGCCACGCTGGCCGGGGCGGGCGGCCGGGGCGTGGTGCTGGACGTGACCGACGCGGCCGCTTGTGACGCCCTGGTGGCGGAGCTTGGCAAGGAAGACGGCGGCCCACACATCCTGGTCAACAACGCTGGCATCACGCGGGACAACCTGGCCATGCGCATGAAGGATGATGATTGGGACGCCGTCATCAATACCAACCTCACGGCGGTGTTTCGCCTTTCGCGCGCCGTCATGCGCAGCATGATGAAGGCCCGCTGGGGGCGCATCATCAATATCACCTCGGTGATCGGATTCAGCGGCAATCCGGGGCAAGCCAACTATGCCGCGGCCAAGGCGGGCGTCACCAGCATGACGCGCTCCCTGGCGCGCGAACTGGGCAGTCGCAATGTCACGGTCAATTGTGTGGCGCCTGGCTTCATCGACACCGACATGACCCGGGCATTGAGCGATGCGCAGCGCGAATCCATTCTGGCGCAAGTGCCTCTGGGGCGCCTGGGCTTGCCGACGGACATCGCCAACGCCGCCGCCTTCCTGGCGTCGCCGCAGGCTGATTACATCACGGGCACAACGGTGCACGTGAACGGCGGTTTGTATATGTAGAGGGTATGTGTGGTACTGATGGAACAGGGTAAAATCTGTCCATTCGGGAGGTATTTCACCGGGCAATCCGCGCTTTCGTCGCACAAGAAACAAATGCCCGCTGATGCCATGTCTTTGTCATAGCCTGTCCCTTTGAAACTTTTCATTTGGCTATATAATTCGCGGGAATTTTTCCCACTTGGAGATCTGCATGGAAAGCATCGAACAGCGCGTCAAGAAGATCGTCGCTGAGCAACTTGGTGTCAATGACGCCGAGATCAAAAACGAATCTTCGTTCCTTGACGACCTCGGTGCCGATTCGCTCGATATGGTCGAGCTCGTAATGGCTCTCGAGGACGAGTTCGAAACCGAAATCCCGGACGAAGAGGCCGAGAAAATCACCACGGTTCAGCAAGCTGTTGACTACATCACGTCGCATAGCAAGCAGTAATCTCAAGTCTATCAATCCATGTGGCGCGTCTGGCATAGCCGGCCGGCGCCGTAGCGGCTCCCACGAGCCCGCCGGGTTTGGACATTCAGGGCTTTTGCCCGGTTGCGGCGTATCGCCTCAACCCCTTGGTCCGATCAGCGCACGGCGCGCTCATCGATCAGGCGGGAATGGCGCATCGACGCGGCGGCTCGGCATCCACCCCTTCGTGTTCCAGGGTCGGCGGGCTTTGCGCAACAGAGTGGGGCGCCTCGCTTCGTTCTGTGCGCGCCACAATCTGGCGGGGGCCCGCACCAGACCGTGCATTCATTTGAGGAGTCTTCCGTGAAACGACGTGTCGTCATTACCGGACTGGGCATTGTTTCCCCCATCGGCAACGACGTGGAAAGCGCCTGGGACAACGTGGTCAACGGCCGGTCAGGCATCGGACGCATCACGCGCTTCGACGCATCCGCGCTCAATTCCCAGATCGCTGGCGAAGTCAAGGGTTTCGACGTGACGCAGTATCTGTCCGCGAAAGAAGCCCGGCAGATGGATACGTTCATCCATTATGGCGTCGCCGCGGGGTTGCAGGCCTGGCGTGATTCCGGCCTTGATCTCTCCGATTCCGACGGCGAGCGCGCGGGTGTGATCATGGGTTCCGGCATCGGCGGTCTGCCGCGCATCGAGGAAACCCAGATCGAAACCCTGCAGCGCGGGCTCAAGCGCATTTCGCCGTTCTTCGTGCCGGGAGCACTCATCAACCTCATTTCAGGGCAGCTCAGCATCCTGCTGGGTCTCAAAGGGCCCAGCTACGCGGTGGTGTCGGCCTGCACGACGGGCCTGCATTCCATTGGTGACGCGGCCCGGCTCATCGAGTACGGTGACGCCGATGTCATGCTGGCCGGGGGCGCCGAGTCCACCGTGTCGCCATTGGGTATTGGTGGGTTTGCCGCAATGCGTGCGCTGTCCATGCGCAACGACGATCCGGCCACGGCTTCGCGTCCTTTCGATCGTGATCGCGACGGCTTCGTGCTGGGCGAGGGGGCCGGTGCCCTGATGCTTGAAGAATACGAACACGCCCGCAAGCGCGGTGCGCGCATCTACGGCGAGTTCGCGGGCTATGGCATGAGCTCCGACGCGCATCACATCACGGCGCCTGATCGCGACGGGCCGCGACGCGGCGTGCTCAACGCCCTGCGCAACGGTGGCGTCAACCCCGACGAGGTCGATTACGTCAATGCCCATGGCACCTCCACGCCGCTGGGTGACATCAACGAAACCGAAGCCCTCAAACTGGCTTTTGGCGACCACGCCCGGAAGCTTGTCGTCAACTCCACCAAATCCATGACGGGCCATCTTCTGGGGGCCGCGGGCGGCATCGAAGCGGTATTCACGACGCTGGCCGTGTATCGTCAGGTCTCGCCCCCCACCATCAATATCTTCAGCCAGGACCCCGAGTGCGATCTCGATTATTGCGCGAATCAGGCGCGTGACATGAAGATCGATGTGGCGCTGTCGAATTCGTTCGGGTTCGGCGGCACCAACGGTTCCATGATCGTGCGGCGCCTTTCGTAGCGCCCGATCGCCACGCATGCGGCACGGCACCGTCAGATCAGTCAGGCCAGGCATCCCGGACGTCGGCGCGCCCGTCGTTCTGTCCTGGCCTGTCTCGCGTCCGCGCTGGGTGGCGCTGCTCGAGCCCGGGCTGCTGGCGGCGGCCATGGCTGGCGCGGCGTATTGCCTGGCCTCGCCATATGTGCTAACTATGGGTCTGTCGCTGTGGTGGGTACGTGAACGCTCCCGGCGGATTCGCGCGGAGGCGTCGTCGGGGGTGCTTTCCCTGGGGGCGGACGACCGCTGGCAATGGGCGCCGTCCGATGGCGCGCGCATGGCACACCTGTGTCCCGTGCGAGTCTGGCTCGGGCCGTTCTGGATCAGCCTGCGTTTTGTCGACCAGGATCGTCTTGTTTCGAAGGATGCTATGTTGCAGGTCACCCTCTGGAAATCCCGAGTTCCGCCGCAGGCCTGGCGTCGGTTGCAGGTCTGCCTGGCCAGCCGGATCGCCCGGCCGGCAATCGTTGCCGCGCAGGGTGGCCAGTGAGCGAGCGCGAGGTCGATGCCGAGCTGGTGGCCCGTGTTCAGCGGGGCGACAAGCGTGCCTTCGATCTGTTGGTCCTGAAATATCAGCGCAAGATCATGCGCCTGCTTTCGCGCATGATCCGCGACCCCTCGGAAATCGAAGATGTGGCGCAGGAGGCTTTCGTCAAGGCGTACCGGGCCTTGCCGCAGTTTCGGGGTGAAAGTGCCTTCTATACGTGGTTGTATCGCATCGCCATCAACACCGCGCGCAACTGGCAAGTGGCCAATGGGCGCCGCCCCAGCACGCCCACCACCATCGAGAACGAGGATGGTGAAACTTTTAGCCAGATCGACAACCTAACCGATATAAGTACGCCGGAGTCCATGCTGGCCAGTCGCCAGGTGGTCGAAACCGTCAACGCCGCCATTGATGCGTTGCCGGAAGATTTGAAAACGGCTATTGTTTTACGCGAAATAGAAGGCTTGAGCTATGAAGAAATAGCGGAGAGCATGGGATGCCCCATTGGTACGGTGCGTTCCCGAATATTTCGCGCACGTGAGGCCATCGCCGCACAATTGCGTCCAATTCTGGACACCGATACCGAGCGTCGATGGTAAGGAGTCATTCGATGAATACAGCCTCTCATTCCAAGGATGTTCCCGAACCCGCTTCCTGGGAGGCGTCGGTATCCGCATGGGTCGACGGCGAGGAATCAATACGTTCCGAAGAGCTCAACTTGCCATACGGGCGCCATGTCTGGGATACCTACCACCTCATCGGCGACGTGATGCGTAGCGGGGAGCTCGGTATCCAGCCCTCTGAACGATTCTATGCGCGGGTATCCCAGGCCATCGACAAAGAACCTCCCATCGTGGCGCCTCATGCGCGCCGCCGCCTACCGGTGCGTCTCGGCGTGTCCGGGTTGGTGGTGGCCGCGGCGGTGGCATCGGTCGTCTGGGTGGCACTGCCATATTTCTCGGGTTCGGGCCCCGCGCAGGTTCAGGTGGTCGCCAGCGCAAGTGACAATCCTGGCCTGACCGACTACCTCGACGCCCATTCCCAACTCATTGGCGCGGGGCCCGTGCGGCAGGTGTCGTTCGATACGGGGGTGGTCAGGTAATGGCGCGGCATGTCGCAACCAGTTGGCGCGCAGAGCGCCCGGTGCAACTGAGCCGGATCTGCCGTTGGCTGGCGGTGGCGGCATGCCTGGTGGCACAGCCTGTTCTGGCGGCCGGGCCGGCACCGTCCGCGGTCGATCCAACGCTCGCATTGCTGCAGAAAATCCAGGGCGCCGCGCGCCAGTTGGACTATGCCGGTGTGTTCACCTATCAGCAAGGTCCAGTTCTGCAGTCGACCCGCATCGTGCATATGGTCGACGGCACCGGTGAGCGTGAGCGTCTTGAAATGCTCGATGGCGCGCCGGGCGAATTCCTGCGACACAACGACAATATCGAGCGCCTCGTTCCTGAACACAAGATCGTTGTGCTTGAAACCCTTCGCGCCGACCGTTTTCCGGGGTTGTTGATCACCGACGGACGGAACATTCCCGCATATTACAGTGTCATAAAAAACAAGCGGCCGCATCGCGTGGCTGGCCGCGAGTGCGTCATGATCGAGCTCATGCCCAAAGATCATGATCGTTATGGGCATCGGTATTGTTCCGATACGAAGACCGACTTGCTGCTCAAGTCCCAGACGTTGGGTCCCGGTGGTGGAGTGATCGATCAGATTTCCTTCACCAACCTGAAGGTGGGCGAAAGCGTTCAGCCCAGCCAGCTCGAACCGCACTGGAACACCAAGGGGTGGAAGGTGCTGGAGGCGCCGATGCGGCCGATCGATCTGGCGAAAATGGGCTGGCGCATTTCGGTGCCGGCGGGTTTCGTCGACGTCACCCAAGTTCAGCGGCCCATGAAAGCGGGCAAGCAGGTCAATCAGTTGGTCTTGTCCGATGGCTTGGCCGCCATATCGGTTTTCATCGAACCGTTCGACAAGGCCCATGAGCAAGCGTTGCCGAAGGGCGCTGTCCGAAAAGGCGCGCTCAACATATACGGAACCCGAATCGGGGATCACTGGTTCACGGTCGTGGGCGAGGTGCCTGTGCGAACTTTGCGCGACATCGCCAAGCGTACCGAATATGTTCCTTTGGCGTCATCCAGGTAGTTTGGCTTTTCACAGGAGTTCCATGATGCTCTCAACAAGTATGGCCGATAGCAGACTCAAACGAATAATCGCGTCGGTGTCGACTGGGGTTCTGCTGGCGTTTTCCGTCGCAGGGGCACCGTCATACGCCGAAACCGCACCCGCGCCCGCGCCCGTACTGTCCCTGCCTGATTTCACCTCGGTCGTCGCCAAGACGGAAGGGTCAGTGGTCAACATCCGCACCACCGAAGCCGTGCCGGTGCGCTCGCCAGGACCCGACAGCGATGACCCGTACAACATGTTCCGCTGGTTCTTCGGTCCCAATTTCCTGCCGCCCGGCATGCAGCCGCCGCGCCAGCACCATCGTTCGCCAGAGGCCAAGCCCCGCGAACGCACGGTTCCGCGCGGTGTGGGGTCGGGGTTCTTCATTTCCAGCGATGGCTACATCCTGACCAACAACCACGTGATCGCGCATTCCAATGGCATCTACGTGACGCTGACCAATGGCAAGGAATACAAGGCCAAGATCATTGGCACCGATCCGCGCACCGACATCGCGCTGATCAAAATCGACATCCATGGCGCCCCTCCGTTGACCATCGGTGATTCCGACAAGCTCAAGAAAGGGCAGTGGGTGCTGGCCATTGGCTCGCCGTTCGGCCTGGATTCCACCGTCACGGCCGGGATCGTCAGTGCGATCAACCGTGACACCGGCGATTATCTGCCATTCATCCAGACCGATGTCGCGGTCAATCCCGGCAATTCGGGCGGGCCGCTGATCAATCTGTCCGGTCAAGTGGTGGGGATCAATTCCCAGATCATCTCCGAAAGCGGTGGGTTCATGGGGATTTCCCTGGCCATCCCCATCGATGAAGTCATGCGCGTGGTGCATCAGCTCAAAGCGCACGGCAAGGTGACGCGCGGCCGTATCGGCGTGCAGATCGGGCAGGTGAGCGATGACGTGGCCAAGGCGCTGGGGCTTGATCGGGCCAAGGGCGCGATGGTCAGCAACGTTGAATCGAGCTCTCCCGCCTCTGAGGCCGGCGTGCAGCCTGGCGACGTGATCATCAAGTTCAATGGCTCCAACATCGCGCACTGGACGGATCTCCCACGCCTGGTCGGCATCACCAAGCCTGGCACCCGGGTTCCCATGGAAGTCTGGCGCAAAGGCAAGGTGGTCACCCTCAGTGTGAAGGTCGGCGAGCTCACGGATCAGAAAGCGAACGCCTCCCAGACGCCGGCCCAGCCAGCGGCACCCGTGGTGGATGCCCTGGGGCTGAAGGTCACCAGCGTGCCTGAAGCCGAACGCACCAAAGACAAGATCAAGGGCGGCGTGAAAGTGGTTGAATCCGCCGATCCGGCGGCATCGGCCGGCATCAACACCGGCGATGTCATCCTGACGGTCAATAATGTCGACGTGACGGGACCTGATCAGTTCGCCAAGCTGGTCGGCAAGCTCAACAAGTCCCATGCGGCCGCGTTGCTGGTATTGCGCGGCAACCAGACCCAGTGGATAACGGTCACGCCTGAGAAATAATCGCGACAAAACGGCTAAAATGCTGGATCAGCCGCAAAAAAGGAGCGCCCTGTGCGCTCCTTTTTTTGCCACCGGGCATACCCTCATCCCCCTCCGCCGTATTCACGACCTTGATTTATGGATCACATCCGCAATTTTTCCATCATCGCCCACATCGACCATGGCAAGTCCACGCTGGCCGATCGGCTGATACAACGCTGCGGGGGGTTGGCGGATCGCGAGATGTCTTCGCAAGTGCTGGATTCCATGGATATCGAGCGTGAGCGGGGCATCACCATCAAGGCGCAAACCGCCTCGTTGAACTACCGGGCGGCCGATGGCCGGGTCTACGCGTTCAATCTCATCGATACCCCGGGACACGTGGATTTTTCCTACGAGGTCAGTCGTTCGCTCTCTGCGTGCGAGGGGGCGTTGCTGGTTGTCGATGCGTCGCAGGGGGTCGAGGCACAGACCGTGGCCAATTGCTACACGGCCATCGAGCTGGGTGTCGAAGTGGTTCCCATCCTGAACAAGATGGATCTGCCTTCGGCCGACCCGGATACGGCTCGCAGCGAAATCGAAGACGTGATCGGCATCGACGCCACCAATGCCATTCTGGCCAGCGCCAAAACCGGCCAGGGCATCGATGAGATCCTGGAAGCCATCGTGGCGCGCGTGCCAGCTCCCAAGGGCGACCCTGATGCGCCGCTGCAGGCGCTGATCATCGATTCCTGGTTCGACAATTACGTCGGTGTGGTGATGCTGGTGCGCATCGTGAATGGCCGGCTCCGACCCAAGGACAAGATCCTCCTGATGGCCAGCGGGGTGACGCATCTGTGCGAGCAGGTGGGGGTGTTCACGCCCAAGTCCGAACAGCGCAAGGAGCTGTCAGCGGGTGATGTGGGTTTCGTCATCGCCGGTGTCAAGCAAATCGATGACGCGAAAGTGGGTGACACCATCACGCTGGCCGGCCAGCCGGCTCCCGAACCCCTGGCGGGATTCAAAGAGGCCAAACCCCAGGTCTTCGCCGGCCTGTATCCCGTCGAAAGCAGCGAATATGATCAGCTGCGCGACTCCCTGGAAAAACTGAAGCTCAACGATTCATCGCTCATGTTCGAGCCGGAAGTCTCCCAGGCCCTGGGATTCGGTTTCCGTTGTGGGTTCCTGGGGCTGCTGCACATGGAGATCGTGCAGGAGCGTCTGGAGCGCGAGTTCGACATGGACATCATCACCACGGCGCCGTCCGTGGTCTACGAGGTGCTGCATCGCGACGGCTCGTTGTTGATGATAGAAAGCCCCTCGCGTATGCCCGAGGTTGGCGGCATCGTCGAGATCCGCGAGCCCATCGTGACGGTGACACTGTTCATGCCGCAGGAGTATGTCGGCCCCGTCATGACATTGTGCATGGCCAAGCGCGGCATACAGCTGGACATGTCCTACCACGGGCGCCAGGTTCATCTGGTGTATGAGATCCCGCTTGCCGAGATCGTGCTCGATTTCTTCGACAAGCTGAAATCCGTGTCGCGGGGTTATGCGTCGATGGATTACGAATTCAAGGAATACCGTGCCGCCGACGTGGTCCGGGTCGACCTGCTCATCAATGGCGACCGCGTCGACGCGTTGTCGATGATCGTGCACCGCGCCAACGCACGGTACCGCGGGCGCGAGGTGGTCTCGAAGATGCGCGGTCTGATCCCTCGCCAGATGTTCGACATCGCCATCCAGGCGGCCATCGGCGCCGAGATCATCGCCCGCGAGAGCATCAAGGCGTTGCGCAAGAACGTGCTGGCCAAGTGTTACGGTGGTGACATCACACGCAAGAAAAAGCTGCTGGAAAAGCAGAAGGCGGGCAAGAAGCGCATGAAACAGGTCGGGAGTGTCGAGATTCCCCAGGAGGCTTTCCTGGCGATCCTGCAGGTGGAAGACAAATCGTAGTATTCAAGAAGGTATCACAAGCATGAGTTGGGATTTCGCACTGATTTTGTTCATTCTGCTGGTGCTTACCGGCGCCGTCTGGTGTGTGGACGTGTTCAGCCTGCGCAAGCGACGCCGGGCCGCCGGCGAAGCCGCCGCGCTGGCTTGCGAGTACTCGGTGGCGGGTATGGCGCCGGCCGACGCCGAGAAAATCCGCAATGAGGCCCACGCCAAGGCCAGCCGCCCATCGTGGTTCATCGAATACTGCGTCAGCTTTTTTCCAGTGATCCTGTTCGTGTTCGTGCTGCGTTCGTTCGTGGTCGAGCCCTTTCGCATTCCATCAGGCTCCATGCTACCCACGCTCGAGAATGGCGACCTGATCCTGGTCAATAAATTCCAGTACGGCATACGCCTGCCCATCGTCGACAAGAAAATCATCAGCCTGGGTACCCCACATCGGGGCGACGTCATGGTTTTCCGCTATCCGTTGGATCCCAGCGTCGATTACATCAAGCGCGTCATCGGTCTGCCCGGCGACACGATCCTCTATCAGAATAAAACCTTGTACATCAATGGCAAGGAAATCACCCATGTCCGCGACGGGGACTTTTTCGAGCCGGACCGGTCCACCTACGTGGGGCGCTATACTGAACAACTGGGAAACGTCAAACACAGCATCCTGCTCGACAAGTACGCTCCACAGAATTTCATGCCCATTGCCGATTATCCCTATCGCAAGAACTGCGAGTATCTGGACAAAGGGGTGCGCTGCACGGTGCCGCCGAATCATTACTTCATGATGGGTGACAATCGCGACAACAGCCTTGATAGCCGTTACTGGGGGTTCGTGCCGGATGCGAACATCGTCGGGCGGGCGTTTTTCATCTGGATGAACTTCAGCCATCCAAGCCGCATAGGTACGTTTCATTGATGACCAGTCACGCATCCCTGGAACAGGCACTGGGCTATCAGTTCCGTGACGCGTCCCTGCTGGAACGGGCGCTCACGCATCGCAGCCATAGTGCGCAGCACAACGAACGGCTGGAGTTCCTGGGCGACTCCGTGCTGAATTTCGTGGTGGCGTCCCTGCTGTTCCGGCGATTCACCAAGATCGACGAGGGTGATCTCTCGCGCGTGCGGGCCAGTCTGGTCAAGCAGGCGTCGCTCGCCGAGATCGCCCAGCGGCTGGTGCTGTCGCAGCACTTGCGGTTGGGCGAAGGTGAACTCAAAAGCGGGGGCTTCCGCCGGCCGTCCATTCTGGCGGACGCGCTCGAGGCGGTCTTCGGTGCTGTTTTCCTGGATTCAGGATTCGACGCCGTGCAGAAGGTCATCGCCGATCAGTACGCCCCCATGTTGGCAGGCATAGATCCGAAAACCCTGGGCAAGGATGCCAAGACCCTGTTGCAGGAAGTCCTCCAGGGACGCAAGTACGAGCTTCCGGTGTATCGGGTCGTGGCGACGCATGGCGCCGCGCATAACCAGATGTTCGAGGTCGAATGCGCCATCCCGGCGCTCGAGATCACCGTCAGCGCGCCAGGCGCGAGCCGGCGCGCGGCTGAACAGTCGGCCGCCACGCTGGCTCTGGCGGCGCTCAGGGCCATTTCGCCAGCCAAGGGCGCCAAAAGCCGGCCCAGGGCGCCGCGCAAGTCCACCCAGCTATCGCTGCCGGTGGCCGTCACCCAGGAATCTAAATAATGGCGTCTTTCCATTGCGGCTTCGTGGCCATCGTGGGCCGGCCCAATGTCGGCAAATCGACACTCGCCAACGCGCTAATCGGAGGCAAGGTATCCATTGTTTCGCGCAAGGCGCAGACGACCCGCCACCGCATCCATGGTGTGCTCACGCGCGACGATGCCCAGTTCGTGTTCGTCGACACGCCGGGCTTCCAGACGCGGCACGGCGGCGCCATGAACCGCATGATGAACCGGGTCGTGACCCAGGCACTGGCCGATGTCGACGTCGTAGCGCATGTGGTCGAGGCGGGGAAATGGTCGTCGGGCGACGAACAGCTCCTGCCATTGCTTCCTTCCGGCGACAAATCCATTCTGGTGGTCAACAAAGTCGACCTGCTCAAGAACAAGAACGACATGTTTCCGTTTGTCGGGAAAATCATGGCGCGCCATGCCTACGGTGCCGTCGTGCCGGTCAGCGCGTCGCGCGGCGTGCAGCTCGAACAATTGCTTGGTGAACTGCGCAACCGTTTGCCTGAGGGCGAGGCCATGTTCGATGCCGATACGCTCACCGATCGGCCCATGCGGTTCGTGGCCGCCGAGTTGCTGCGCGAGAAGATATTCCGCCTGGTGGGGGATGAGCTGCCGTATGGCTGCACCGTGATGATCGAACAATGGGAAGAAGACGACAAGACCGCGCGCGTGGCCGCGTGCATTCTCATCGAACGGGAAAGCCACCGCCCCATTCTGCTGGGAGCGGGCGGCGCCCACATGAAACGCATTGCCTCCGAGGCACGGCAGGACATCGCTGCATTGCTCGACAAGCGCGTGTTCCTGGAAGTCTATATCAAGGTGCGCAGGGGTTGGTCGGATCACGAGGGGGCCTTGCGCGAACTCGGCTATGAGTAGACAGCCACAGCGCGTGCACGAGGCCGTGGGCTACCTGCTGCATGCCACGCCATGGCGCGAAACCTCGCTGGTCATTCAGATGTTCACGCGTGACCACGGCAGTGTCGCGCTGGTGGCCAAGGGGGCCAAGCGGCCTTATTCCACTTTGCGGCCGGTGCTGATGGCGTTTCAGCCTCTTAGCCTGCACTGGAGCGGGGCGGGCGAGGTCAAGACATTGTCGCGCGCGGAATGCAACGGCATCCGGCCTCTGGCTGGGCGGGCGCTGATGTCGGCCTGGTACATGAATGAGCTGTTGTTGCGGCTTCTGCCGCGCGAAGATCCCCACCCCGTGCTCTACGACGCCTATGACGCGGCATTGAGTGACCTCTCGCAAGGGTCCTCCGCAGCGGGCGCCCTGCGGCGCTTTGAATGGATATTGCTCAGGGAAACGGGCTACGGCCTGGATCAGGAAGCGCCCGATTTCGCCGATGCCGGATTGGAACCGGTGCTGCGCGGTTCATTGCGTGAGCGGCTCGACGAACTGCTGGCCGGTCGTCCCTTGCAGACGCGCAAGGTGCTCATGGATCTGCAGCGGTATTGAGCGTGAATCATTCTGACAATGCGCCTCGCATGGCGAGGAAGATGTCCTGATGGCGGCCCTCGACCTGCCGGGCCTTGTCGTGCTCGACACTTGTGTGCTGCTGTCCGGACGGTTGCGGCATGTGTTGCTGGGCTTGAGCGCACACGGTTGCTTTCAACCCATCTGGAGCCCGGTGATCGGTGACGAATGGCGGCGCAACGCCTCCCGTGCCGCGGGCGTTCCGGTGGAGCAGGCCGGAATCTGGTGGGATGAGTGGGAGCGGGATTTTCCAGCGGCGAGCCAGCCGGATATCGCGTCATTCAAGGACGGTCTGAAACACAGCGACCCGAAAGACTGGCATGTGATCGCGGCGGGGCGTGCGGCATTGAACAGCCAGCCTGGCGCGTCGGTGGCCATTCTGACTCGCAATATCCGTGATTTCAGTCGCTCCGAGCTGCGGCGCATGGGGCTGGGGCTGTTTGACCCGGATGCTTTCCTGGTGCGGTGCCTTGACCGGCATCCCGTCGTTCTGACGCGGCTTCTGAATGAGCTGACACAGGAAACCGCTGTCTGGTCCGCCGAGCCCCTGCCCACCATTCTTAGACGCGAACGGTTGTTTCGACTCAACCGCCTGCTTGCTTTGCCTGAGCCGGGCGAGCCTGACGGTAAGACGGAGACGAGGTGAAGCTCGGTATTGGGCTGGCGTTGTCCTCGTCGGTGCTGTTCGCGACGCTTTACTATTATTCGACTCTGTTGTCCCCGCTTGGGGGGGAGGATATTTTCGCCTGGCGCATATTGCTGGGGATGCCGGCGCTGGCCATTCTGATTTCCCGTTCCCGGGGCTGGGGCGAGGCGCGCGGTCTCTGGGTGGCGCTGCGCGCCGATCCGAAGCTGTTCGTCGTCTTGTTGACGGGGGCGGCGCTCATCGGCGTCCAGCTTTGGTTATTCATGTGGGCGCCACTGCATCAGAAGGCATTGGATGTTTCCCTGGGGTATTTCCTGCTGCCGTTGACAATGGTCCTGGCTGGGAGCCTGTTCTACCACGAGCGGCTGGGAGCCTTGCAGTGGGCCGCGGTGGCGCTGGCGGCGGTGGGCGTCGCGCACGAACTCATTCGCACGGCGTCGTTTTCCTGGGCGACCGCGCTGGTCATGTTCGGCTACCCGCCCTATTTCATGCTGCGGCGACGCTTGCGTTATGGGTCGTTACTGATGCTTTGGGTGGATGTGCTTCTGCTCGTGCCGGCCGCGCTTGCGATGCTCATATTCCATGATGGCGTGGTCGCACCGTTTCTGGCGCATCCCAGGCTGTTGCTGCTGGTGCCTCTCATGGGGGTGCTGAGCTCGGCCGCGTTGGCATGCTATATCTCCGCCAGCCGCCTGCTGCCCATGAGTCTGTTCGGACTACTCGGGTACATGGAGCCGGTGCTGTTGTTCTGGGTGGCGTTGCTGCTGCTCGGCGAGGGCATGGCGCCCGGGGCGCTGTGGACGTACGGCCCGATCTGGGGGGCGGTGGGCCTGATCGCGTTGCAGGGGGTGCGAAGCTGGTTGGCCGAGCGGAACGCTGCGGCGGGGCAAAAAAAAGCGGCCGAAAGCAGCCGCTTGTAGAGTGACCCGGCAAAGGGTCGGGCATGAGGGGGTACTAGTTGCGATTGCCCCCAAGCACGCCCAGCAGCATCAGCAGGTTGACGAAAACGTTGTACAGGTCCAGATAAATGGCAAGGGTGGCGGTGACGTAGTTGGTTTCACCGCCATTGATGACGCGTTGCAGGTCGACCAGCAGAAACACCGAGAAGATGGCGATGGCCAACACGGAAATCGTGAGCATCAGGGCTGGCAGCTGCAGGAAGATGTTCGCCAGCGAGGCGACGATGAGCAGCACCACGCCAATGAACAGGAATTTTTGCCAATGGGAGAAGTCGCGCTTGGTGGTGCTGGCGATGGACGCCATGGCGCCGAAGACGACAGCCGTGCCGCCGAAGGCCAGCATGATGAGCTGTGCGCCGTTGCTCATGCCCATGACAAAGCCCAGCATGCGCGAGAGCATCAGGCCCATGAAGAACGTGAAGCCCAGCAGCAGGGCGACGCCGACACTGCTGTTCTTGTTGCGCTCGATCAGGAACATGAGGCCGAACGCGCCCAGCAGGAAGATGATGGCCGATGTGCCGGGGTTGGCGCTCATGGCATGGTTGATGCCGGTGCGCAGGCCCACCACCGCGCCCAGCACCGTGGGTATCAGTGACAGCGTGAGCAGCCAGTACGTGTTGCGCAAGACACGGTTGCGTGCGACTTCCCCGGGCGAAGCGGTATAGTCGCTGCGGCTCGGAAGAGAAGTGGGGCGGAAATCGCTCATTGTCGGGTCCTTTCAGGTTGTGTTGCCATGCCGCCAGGTGGCGGCGATGATCGCTGTGGCAGCGGTGAATCCACATCGCCACGCACGTCGGTTCTCAGTATAGCGCGTGCCTATTCGCCGGTTCAGCTCTCGACTCGATGATACCTTACATTTATCTGAATGCACAAGCGGAATCAGGCGACATGGATTGGATCGGTGCGCGGGTGTTTGGTTCCAGACACTCGGCGGCGCCGTACTTGGTCCGCTCCAGGGGCATTGCTCCTCAGGGCGGCGTATCGGATTCGGGCGGTGGCGATACGTCGAACGCCCGCAGGGTGTGGCCGCTTGATTCGTAATGGCGCCAGCGCTGGCGGGCGGCCTGTTTGTCGGCGTCGTGGCTGGAGACGATTTCCAGTACGCGGGCGAATTGTTCAACCCGTGGCGGCACTTCGGGATCGAGATTGAGTAGCCAGGGGGCATCGTCCCCGGGTGCGCCAACGGTGGATTCCGGGGTCGCGCCGGGCAAGGGCAGGGAGGACGCCAGCACCACGGGTGTGTCGGCTTCGAGTGGATCGCCCGTCCGCACATGGGGCACGAACGCGGTGGGTTCGAACCCCCACAGCAGACGGTCGAAACGAGCCAGGACTGTTTCGTCCCGGCAGTACACCAGCAGCCGATGGCCCGCCAGGTAGTGTTTGCGCGCGACGTCGCAAGCCATGCGCAGGCGGTTCGGTGCCCCGAAGGCGAAATCGACGTGAGCCATAGGTCGAGACACCGGAGCGCCGCGTCAGGCCTGATTCATCAGATATTGGGTCAGCAGGGCCACCGGGCGCCCGGTGGCGCCCTTGTCGCTGCCGCCGCTGCGCCAGGCCGTGCCGGCGATGTCCAGGTGCGCCCAGCGGTAGGCGCCGGTGAAGCGCGAGAGAAAGCAGGCCGCCGTGACCGCGCCGGCCGCCGGGCCGCCGATGTTGGCCACATCGGCGAAATTCGAGCGCAGAAGATCCTGGTAGGCATCTTCCACCGGGAGACGCCAGGCGGGGTCATTGGCTTCGCGTCCCGCTTGAAGCAGGCTTTCCGCCAGTTCGTCATCGGGAGAGAACAGGCCGGAATTGGCGTGGCCCAGGGCGACGATGCAGGCGCCCGTGAGCGTGGCCATGTCGATGACGGCCGCGGGCTTGAAGCGCTCGGCGTAGGTGAGCGCGTCGCACAGGATGAGCCGCCCCTCGGCATCGGTGTTGAGGATTTCGATGGTTCGGCCCGACATGCTGGTGACGACGTCGCCCGGCTTGTTCGCGCGCCCGCTGGGCAGGTTCTCGCAGGAGGGCACCAGCCCGATCACTTCGCGATCCAGGCCGATTTCCGCGACCGCCCGCAGCGTGCCCAGCACGCTGGCGGCGCCGCACATGTCATACTTCATTTCGTCCATTTTGGCGGCCGGCTTGATGGAAATGCCGCCGGCATCGAACGTGATGCCTTTGCCGACGAGAACGATGGGCGCCTTGCCAGCCTTTTTGGTGGTTTTCCCCGCCGTCGGAGTGTATTTCAAGATGATGAACACGGGTGGTTCGTACGAGCCCCGGGCCACCGACAGGAATGAACCCATTTTCAAGGCTTCGATCTGTTTGCGTTCGAGCACCTCGACCTTGATTTGTTTGAATTCGCGCGCCAGTTTTTTCGCGGCAGCGCCCAGGTAGGTGGGGGTGCAGACGTTGGCGGGAAGGTCGCCCAGTTCGCGGGCGAGAGCCATGCCGCCAGCTGTGGCGCGGCCGTGAAGCAGGCCTTGCTGGGCCTGGGATGCCTGGTTGCGCGCCACCGCCAGCGCCAGTTTCTTGAGCCGGGGCGCGGCATCGGCGTCTTTGCTGCCCAGGGTTGCGTCATAATGGTAAGTGGCTTGGCCGGCTGCCACGGCTGCCGCTTGGGCGCGCCGCTGTATGGTCGAGCCGGCGCATTCAATGGCGACCAGCGTGGACACAGCTTCCGTGAGTCGTGCCGAGACGCAGTAGCGGGCGAACGCCAGTTCGGCGCCGGCATGCGCCCGGGCGTTGTATGCGTCTTGCTTGCCCAGACCGATCAGCACAACGCGGGCGGCACTGACGCCGGGAAGGTTTCGGAGCACCAGATGGGTGTTCGGCTTCGCGGAGAATTCCGTCTTCAGTACGCTGCGGATCGACCCGTTGCTGGAGTGGTCGATAATGTCGGCGGCGGGTGTCAGGACGCCGTCCGCGAAAACACCGACGGCGAGTGCCGCTGTCTTGATTTGATGCAGTGAAGCCGTGGTCAGTGTGCTAAATTCCATGCGAGTTTCCCGTTAGGTGTCTGCCGAACGCGTCGGATGCCATCGATTGTCCCGCTTATTTTCTCATGTCTTTATTCAAACGTTCTGTCGTATCCGAAATCATGAGCCATGCGGGGGTGGTTTTCTCCACGCTGCTGGTGGTCTGGCTGAGCGTTCTGTTGGTGCGTCTGTTGGGGCAAGCCGCCAACGGCGATATTGGTGCGAGTGTGGTGTTCGGCCTGGCGGCGTTTTCCAGCATCACCGCGTTGCCGGTCATCCTTGCGGTGTCGCTGTTCATCGCGGTGTTGACCACGGTCACTCGTAATTTCCGGGAGTCGGAGATGGTGGTCTGGTTCGCCAGCGGCATATCGTTGCGGGACTGGGTGGGGCCCGTGCTGCGTTGCGCGGTGCCGGTCGCGGCGATGGTGGCGGTGTTGACCTTGTTCGCGTCGCCCTGGGCGTCCCGCCAGATCGTGGAGTACAAGCAGCGCTACCAGCAGCGCTCCGACGTGTCCAAGATCAGCGCCGGCCAGTTCATTGAGACGAACGATGGCGCACGGGTGTTCTTCGCCAATAGTCCGGGCCGCCCGGGCGACGATCTTGGGCGGATCATCGCCCGTGTGATCGGCCCCGAATGGCTCAGCATATTCACCGCCAGCAGCGTGCGGGTCGAACAAGAGCCCAACGGGGACCGTTTTCTGGTGCTGGGGCCGGGACGCCGCTATGACATCAAGCCGGGAAAGTCCGATTTTCGCCTGTTCGATTTCCAGAAATACGGGTTCCGTCTCGAGCGCAAGGGCAACGTGTCTGCCGAAGAAGCCCAGGCACGGGCCGAGCGTGAAATGAGGGCGCGGCCGACGGTGCAATTGTTCCATGACAACAATCGGCACGCTCTGGGGCAGATCATGTGGCGCGTGTCGTTGCCACTGGCCGCCCTGAATCTGGCCTTGCTGGCCATCCCGCTGGGTTCCGTCAATCCACGGCTGGGGCGATCCGGGGATTTGCTCATTGCGGGACTGGTGGGGCTGCTGTACATGAATTTGATGAATCTGTCGCAACGATGGATCGAGTCGAACAGCCTTTCCTTCTGGGAAGGGATCGGCTTGGTGCATGGCTCTTTCTTCGTCTTGATGATGTACCTGATGTGGCGCAAGTTAAGAGTCAAGGCCCCTCGGCCGCCGAGGCCCGCCGCGACGCGCTAGGGTCCGTTTCGGGGGCGTCCCGGACGGGCAGGTAGCGTAATTGGTCGGACTCCCCGCGCAACAGGGCCGCGTTCAGCGGCACGGCCTGTTTGATGAAATCCCACAGGGCCATGACCCGTTTCGAGCCGCGCAGGTCTTCGTGGCAGTACATCCAGAAGCTGCGGGTCACCTTGATCTGATCATCCAGCACGACGCGCAGGCGGGGATCCTGGGCCGCGATGAAGCACGGCAGGATGGCCAGGGCATTCCCCTGCAGCGCCGCATGATACTGCGCGATCACACTGGTGCTCTTGAATACCACGCGGCCGGCGGGCACGATGTCTTCCAGGTAGCGCAGGCGGTCACTGAACAATAGTTCCTCCACGTAACCAATGAAACCGTGATGCGCCAGATCGGCCATGACGTCGATGCGCGGCGCGTGGGCGAGATAGTCGACACTGCCGTACAGCTTCAATGAATAGTCGATGAGCTTGGTGCACAGGTACGGGCCACGTTGCGGCCGCTCAAGCGAGATGGCGATGTCGGCCTCCCGTTTCGATAGACTGATGAAACGGGGCACTGGCATGATGTCCAGCGTGATGTTCGGGTAGCGCCGCTGGAAGTCGGTCATGAGCGGGGTCAGCACGTAACTGCCGAATCCCTCGGTCGATCCGACGCGCAAATGCCCGGCGGGCGTCTGCATGTGGCCGGACAGATTTTCCCGCGCGGAAACCAGGGTGCCTTCGATCTGCTCCGCATAGGTGAACAGGCGGAGGCCATCTTCCGTGAGCGTGAAGCCGGACGATTTGGACTTGTCGAACAGAAGCGTGCCCAGTTCGTGCTCCAGCGCCCGGATGCGCCGCGACACCGTGGTGTGCCGCACGCCCAGTCGCAGCGCGGCGGCACTGACCCGCTGCGCACGCGCGACTTCCAGGAAAAATCGCAAGCCGTCCCAGTCGAGAGCGAGGGGTTTCGCGGTGGTACCGCGTATGGAGGAATTGCCGCTGGCGGGTATGGTGCCCATCGTTGTGCAAATATGAACAAGGAATGTGCAAATATTGTGGTGGAATCTTGTTTTTTACACAACTACACTGCAAAGAACCCGGGGAAGGGGAGCGGGGATGCGGCGCGACCCGTGGCCTTTGACGGGTTTCCGGGGTAACCCGGCCCGAGCCCCTACCCGGCGCGTGGGCCGGATTGCCCCGGCATCATGAAGTCAAGCAAAAACAAACGGAGACGAGACATGAGGAAATTCGCATTGACGCTGGGGATGGCCCTTTGCCTGGGTTTGTCTGCTGGGGCGCAGGCCAAGGTCGGGCCGGTCAAGATTGGCGTTCTGACGGATATGTCCGGCCCCTATTCCGCCATGGGCGGGCAGGGCTCGGTGGTGGCCGCGCAAATGGCCATAGACGACTGCCTCAAACACCAGTGCAAAGGCATGAAGATATCGCTGGTGTCGGCCGACAACCAGAACAAGGCTGACGTGGGCGCGGCCAAGGCCCGCGAGTGGATCGATCGTGATGGTGTGACCGCGCTGGCTGACCTGACCAACTCCGCCGTGGCGCTGGCGGTGCAGGACATCGCCAAGCAGAAAGGCATCGTTGCCATGTTCTCGGGCCCGGCCACGACCGAACTCACGAACTCGCATTGCTCCCCCACCGGATTCCACTGGATGTTCGACACTTATTCCCAGTCGGTGGGTGGGGTCAAGGCGGTGGTGAAGAAGGGAGGCAAGTCCTGGTATTTCATCACGGTGGACTATGCCTTTGGCCATTCCCTGCAGAAGAACGCCGGCGCCATGGTCAAGAGTCTGGGTGGCACGGTCGTGGGGTCGGTGCAGTATCCGCTCAACACCACAGACTATGCCTCGTATCTGCTGAAGGCGCAGAGCTCCAAGGCGCAGGTGATCGCCTTGGCCAACGCCGGACAGGACGTCGTTAACGCCGTCAAGCAGGCGCGGGAATTCGGCATCGCCAAGGGCGGCCAGAAGCTGGTTGCATTGCTGGTGTTCTCGACCGACCTGAAAGGTATGGGCCCGAAGGATGCCCAGGGGCTGACGTATGTCGATGGCTTCTATTGGAATCAGGACGATGCCGCGCGGAAATGGTCGGCACGTTTCGCCAAAGCCTACAAGAATCGCAAGCCAACCATGGTGCAGGCGGGGGTGTATTCTAGTGTTCTACACTATCTGGAAGCCGTGGCGGCGTCGGGCTCGACCGACGGCAAGGTCGTGGCCGCCGAGATGCGTAAACTGCCCATTGTGGACCCGATCATGCATCACGCCTCCATCCTGCCCAACGGTCGTGTGATTCACGATATGTATTTGTACCAGGCCAAGTCTCCCGCTGAATCGACAGGGCCTTGGGATCTGGCCAAGCTGGTAGCGACGATACCGGCCAAGGACGCGTTCCAGCCCTTGTCCGAGTCGACCTGCCCGCTGTTGAAAAAACAATGATTCATCCATCAACATTCCCAGGAGATATTCATGAGTGATGTGCCACGCGTACCGCTACTGATCGGCGGCGAGCTCGTGCAGTCGAAAACCACCGACTGGCGCGACGTGCTCAATCCAGCCACCCAGGAAGTGGTCGCAAAAGTGCCTTTCGCCACCAAGGAAGAGCTGGCCCTGGCGGTCTCCAATGCCAAGGAAGCCTTCAAGACCTGGCGCAACACCAGCCAGGCGGTGCGCGTGCGCGTCATGCTCAATTTGCAGGCGCTGGTGCGCGAGAACCTGACCAAGATCGCCGAGCTCGTCACGCTCGAACACGGCAAGACGCTGCCCGACGCCGAGGGCGAGGTCGGTCGCGGCCTCGAGGCCATCGAGCATGCCTGCTCGCTGAATTCGTTGCAGATGGGCGAATACGCTGAAAACGCGGCGCGCGGCATCGACGTCTACAGCATTTGCCAGCCGCTTGGCGTGTGTGCCGGCATCACCGCGTTCAACTTCCCTATCATGCTGCCGGCCTGGATGTTCCCCATCGCCGTGACGGCGGGCAACACCTTCGTTCTGAAGCCGTCCGAGCAAGATCCCCGCTCGTCGTTGATGCTGGCGCAACTGGCGCTGGAAGCCGGCCTGCCTCCTGGTGTGCTGAACGTCATCCATGGCGGCCCGGACATCGCCAACGGCTTGTGCGACCACCCTGACATCAAGGCCATCTCGTTCATCGGCTCCACGCACGTGGGCACCGAGATTTTCCGGCGCGCCACGGGCCAGGGCAAACGCTGCCAGGCGGGGATGGGTGCGAAGAACCACTGCATCGTGCTGCCCGACGCCGACCGCGACGCCGCCCTGAACCAGCTTCTGGGCGCGGGCTTTGGCGCGGCGGGCCAGCGGTGCATGGCGACGTCCGTGGCCATCTTCGTGGGCGAGGCCAAAGAGTGGGTGCCCGATCTGGTCACGCGTGCGCGCAAGCTCAAGGTCAATGCCGGATCAGACCGCGAAGCCGATCTGGGCCCGCTGGTGTCGCCAGCGGCGCGCAAGCGTGTCGAAGGGCTCATCCAGAAGGGCGTGGACGAGGGTGCAGACCTCTTGCTCGACGGTCGCAACGTCAAGGTCCCGGGTTATGGCGAGGGCAACTTCGTGGGCCCGACCATCTTCGGCGGGGTCAAGACCGACATGACCGTCTACCAGGAAGAGATCTTCGGGCCAGTGCTCGACGTCATCTGCGTCGACACACTCGAGGAAGCCATCGAGCTGGTCAACGAGAACCCCAACGGCAACGGCGTGGGCCTGTTCACGCAGGACGGCGGCGCGGCGCGCTACTTCCAGAACAACATCGACGTGGGCAACGTGGGCATCAACATTCCCATCCCCGTGCCGGTGGCCTGGTTCAGCTTCACCGGCTGGCGCGCGTCGAAGTGGGGTGCGCTGGGGCCAAACGGCAAGGAAGCCGTGAAGTTCTGGACGCAGATCAAGACCGTGACGGCGCGCTGGTCGGCGCATAACGTGAACGTGAACACGACCATCACCCAGCACTGAGTCGAGGTGAGGCGCCCCGGGTTTTGAACCGACTCCGGAAAGTTGGACACGGATCCGACCTTCCGGGGTGTTTCTGGCCGGGGCCTTTTTTTGCGTCTTGCATCCGATCCCGATCCACTGCGTCAGTTTGCCGTTTGATTTGTCCCGAGCGCCCTTAAACATATAACTATAAATAATATTATTTTATTTCTTTATTACATATAATGGCTTTTCCAGTAAGGGCCATTTCATGAACCTGCAGCAATTCCGATTCGTCCGTGAAACCATCCGCCGGAACTTCAACCTGACGGATGCCGCACGAACCCTGTTCACATCGCAACCCGGCGTGTCCAAGGCCATTATCGAGTTCGAGGATGAGTTGGGCGTCAAGATCTTCGAGCGCCACGGCAAGCGCATCAAGGGGCTGACCAAGCCCGGCGTCGTGGTGGCGCAGGTCATTGATCGCATCATGCGCGAGGTCGACAACCTGAAGAAGGTCAGCGATGAATTCGCCCGGCGCGACGAAGGGGGGTTGATCATCGCCTGCACCCATACGCAGGCGCGCTATCTGCTGCCAAAAGTCATTCCCGCCTTCCGCGAAAGATTTCCCAAAGTGCATGTGTCACTGGCCGAAGGCAATCCGCAGCAACTGGCCAACATGGTGCTGCATGAGCAGGCCGACCTCGCCATCGCCACAGAAACGCTGTCCATGACCACGGGCCTGGTCAGCCTGCCAGTCTATTCTTGGCAGCACACCGTTGTGGTGCGCCCCGATCATCCATTGGCGGACCTGTCCTCCAGTGAAGCCCGGGATCTCTCCATCGAGCAGCTTGCCCAGTACCCGCTGGTCACTTACGACCGCGCGTTCTCGGGTCGCTGCGCCATCGACCAGAAATTTTCCGACGCTGGACTCGACCCTGACATCGTTCTGGAGGCCATCGACGCCGACGTGGTCAAGACCTATGTCGACATTGGCCTGGGCGTGGGCATCATCGCCGGTGTCGCGTTCGACCCGCGTCGCGACAAGGGGCTGGTCGGCATTCCTGTCGGCCACCTGTTCGGCACGCACGTCACCTGCGCCGCGATCAAGTCGGGCGTGTTCCTGCGTGATTACGTCTATGTGCTGCTGGAAATGCTGGCGGCCGACCTGACCCGCGATGTGGTCACGCGGGCCCTGGAAGAGAAGAAGGTCCTGGCCGCCTGAGCCTCAGAGACCCAGATACGCCTTCTGCAACGCCGGGTCGTTGATCAGATCCGCCGACGGGCCTTGCTGCACGATCGACCCGGTTTCGATCACGTAGCCGCGATCGGCGGTGGCCAGCGCCAGGTGGATGTCCTGTTCCACGAGCAGAACCGTCACGCCCTTGCCGCGGATGTCCACCAGGATGTCCATCAACTGGTCGACGATGATGGGGGCCAGGCCCAGGCTCATTTCGTCGACCATCAGCAGCTTGGGCTTCGCCATCATGGCGCGCGCCATGGCGCACATCTGCTGCTCGCCACCCGACATGCTGCCCGCCAGTTGCTTGCGGCGCTCCGCCATGCGGGGGAAGAGGGCGTACATGTCGTCCAGGTCGCGCTGGATTTCGGCGCGGCTGGCATGGGTGCGGCGGTGCGCGCCCATCAGCATGTTGTCCTGCACCGACATGCGGTCGAACAACTGGCGGCCTTCGGGCACCTGGACCATGCCCAGCTCGAACACCTGGTCGGGATGCAGTCCGGTCAGCGACTTGCCTTCGAAGGTGGTCTCGCCGGTGCTGTCGATCAACCGCGACAGCGCCCGCAGCATGGTTGTCTTGCCGGCGCCGTTGCTGCCGACCATGGCGACGATCTCGGACGGGTAGATTTCCATGCTGATGTCACGCAGCACGGTCATTTCGCCGTATCCGGCCGACACACCCGCCATCTTCAACAGGGGGCTCCGGTTGGGGCTTGCGCTGGTCATACTCTTTTCTTCCCTAGATACGCTTCGATCACTGTGGAATTGGCCAGCACTTCGTCGGGCTGTCCATCGGCGATTTTTTCGCCGTGGTGCAGCACCATGATGCGGTCCGACAG
>DASTNK010000115.1:0-4603 GCA_035720945.1 Burkholderiaceae bacterium | reverse complement strand
CTGAAATGGCGTTCGTTGCGGCCTTGCACTTCCTGCAGGAACAGCAGGTCTGGACGCAGACCGTACAGGCCCAGGCGCAGATCGGACAGGGACTCCCGATTGCCCAGCGCCGAACGGCCCTTGTGAATGTTGTAGCTGACGACTCGAACGATTGCCACATGCGCCTCTTGTGGAATACGGGCGCGACCGCACCGCGTTCGAACCGCCGAACGCGGCGGCCGCCACGCTTGTCCTATCGTACTACTCCGGGCACGAATGCCAAGCCTGAAAAACACCCAGCCCGGTCAGCATCGCGGATATTGGAGAGACCGCCAACCGGCGACGGCCCCGAAGTCACTGGGCCGCTTCGACGTTGCGCAGGCGAATGTGCAGCTCGCGCAGCTGCTTCTCGTCGACTTCCGACGGCGCATGCGTGAGCAGGCACTGCGCGCGCTGCGTCTTCGGGAAGGCGATGACATCGCGTATGGACTCGGCCCCGGCCATCATGGTCACCAGGCGATCCAGGCCGAAGGCCACCCCGCCATGCGGCGGGGCGCCGTACTGCAGGGCATCCAGCAGGAAGCCGAATTTTTCGGCCGCCTCGTCGGCGTCGATGTTCAGCGCCCGGAACACCTTGCTCTGCACCTCGGCGCGATGGATACGCACCGACCCGCCGCCGACTTCCCAGCCATTGAGCACCATGTCGTAGGCCTTGGCCAACGCGCGGCCGGGATCCGATTCGAGGAAATCCTCGTGCCCGTCCTTGGGGCTGGTGAATGGGTGATGCGCCGCGAAAAACCGCTTCTCCTGTTCGTCGTACTCGAACATGGGGAAGTCGATGACCCACAACGGCTTCCAGCCGGCTTCAAACAGGCCATTCTGCCGGCCGAACTCGCTGTGTCCGATCTTCACGCGCAACGCGCCCATCGCGTCGTTCACGATGCGCGTCTTGTCGGCGCCGAAGAAAATCAGGTCACCCGACTGGGCGCCGGTGCGTTGAAGCAGTCCTTCCAGGGCGGCCTGGTGGATGTTTTTGACGATGGGCGACTGCAGGCCATCCGGGACGGACGCCACATCGTTGACCTTGATGTACGCCAGGCCCTTGGCGCCGTAGATCGCCACGAACTTGGTATAGGCGTCGATTTCGCTACGGGGCATGGCCGCGCCGCCGGGCACGCGCAGCGCCACGACACGGCTGGCCGGGTCATTGGCCGGCGCCGAGAACACCTTGAAATCCACTTCGCGCATGAGATCCGACACGTCGGTGAATTCGAGCTTGACGCGCAGGTCGGGCTTGTCGGAACCATAACGGCGCATGGCCTCGTCCCACGTCATGGTGGGGAATTGTTCCGGCAACGCGACGTGCTGAACCGTGGCGAACACCTGGCGGATCATGCCTTCGAATACCGCGCGGATCTCGACTTCGTTCAGGAAGGATGTTTCGCAGTCGATCTGGGTGAACTCGGGCTGGCGATCGGCGCGCAGGTCTTCATCGCGGAAGCATTTGGTGATCTGATAGTAGCGGTCGAAGCCGGCGACCATCAGCATCTGCTTGAACAGTTGCGGCGACTGGGGCAGCGCGAAGAATTCGCCCGGGTTCACGCGTGATGGAACCAGGTAGTCACGCGCGCCTTCGGGCGTGCTTTTGGTGAGCATGGGGGTTTCGATATCGATGAACCCCAGGCCGTCGAGGTACTTGCGCACTTCCATGGCCACCCGGTAGCGCAGCATCAGGTTGCGCTGCATGGGCGCGCGGCGCAGGTCCAGCACACGATGCGTCAAGCGCGTGGTTTCGGACAGGTTTTCATCGTCGAGCTGGAACGGGGGGGTGACCGACGGGTTGAGGATCTCGATCTCGCGGCACAGCACCTCGACATCGCCGGAAGCGAGTTCGGCATTGGTCGTGCCTTCGGGGCGCGGGCGCACCAGGCCGGAGATCCGCACGCAAAATTCGTTGCGAATGCGCTCCGCGATGGCGAAAGCCCCGGCGTTGTCGGGATCCACGACGATCTGGGCCAGACCTGCGCGATCGCGCAGGTCGATGAAAATGACACCACCGTGGTCACGACGGCGATGCACCCAGCCGAACAGTTCGACTGTCTGGCCCAGGTGGGTTTTACCAACCTCGCCGGTATAGCAGGTACGCATGCAGAATCACTCCGTTAAAGATATCTTTGCAAACGCGGGGTCAACGCCCCGGCGCATCGTCAGCGGGGGGATCTTCCCCGCCGTGTGTGTGTTTCCCCGAAGGGTGGGGCCCGACCCCGCCATGAAAATGCTTCTTTGAGGCGTCTGGTTGATTCTCGAGCAACAAAGCCGCTTTCGCCGGGTCATGGGCGGCGCCCGATCCCGGCACCACGACACCCATGGACACGATGTATTTCAGCGCCGCGTCGACACTCATGTCGAGTATCTGGACATCGCCACGCGGCATCATCAGAAAGAAACCTGATGTGGGGTTGGGCGTGGTCGGCACGTAGACACTGACGTAATCGCCTTTGAGCCGATTGGCGACCTCGCCGCCCGGCACGCCCGTGAGGAACGCGATGGTCCAGGAACCATGACGGGGGTACTGCACCAGCACGGCCTCGCGAAACGCCTGGCCATTGGGCGCCAGCACGGTGTCGCTCACCTGCTTGACCGAGTTGTAGATGGAGCGCACCAGCGGTATGCGGCCGAGCAGCTTTTCCCAACGATCGACCAGGGCCCGGCCGATGAAATTCGCCCCCAGCAGGCCCGTCACCAACACCACGACGAGCACCAGCACCAGCTGGAAACCGGGGATGTGCACACCGAACAGCGACTGCGGCGACAGGAATCGCGGCACGAAGCTTTCCAGCGTGTTGACCAGCAGGGCGATCACCCATACGGTGATCACCAGTGGGATCCAGATCAGCAGTCCGGTGACAAAGTAGCGTTTGAAAAAGCGCATGCCGTGATCGGGGCCTGTTTACTCTTGCTTATTTCGTTGAGGGCGAGGTGCCAGTGGACGATTCCGCCGGCTTGGCCGGAGCCGGTGTGGCTGATGTGGCTGCTTTGGTATCGGCCGCCGCGGCCGGTTTGGAATCCCCCGACGCCGAGCCGTTCTGGCTCACCCCGTCGTGGCTCGCGCCATTGTGGCCAGTGTGCGCGTGGTGCGAATCGCCGGCACCGGCGCCGTCGGTCGCCTTCTTGCCGTTGTCGCGGAAGTCGGTCACGTACCAGCCAGACCCTTTCAGTTGAAAGCCGGCGGCCGTGAGCTGCTTCACATAAGTGCTCTTGCCACACTCTGGGCAGACGGTGAGCAAAGGGTCGGAAAGCTTTTGCAGCACGTCCTGCGTATGGCCGCAGGCGCTGCATTTGTATGCATAGATAGGCACAACAAAATCCCAGGAAAGTTCGTCCACGCAACACGCCATGCGGGCAGGAGGCCGCTTCGCCAGGGGGGCGGACAAACTTCGCGGCGCAAGCCCGAGCCACCGCTCCGGACAAACGCAAAAGCGGTATCGATCATTGGAAAATCAAGTGGGCAACAGGTGATTTTAGCCGTTTTTGGTGAATTCCACCCATTTCCCGCGCGCCAGCGGCGAGGTGGGGGCAATGGCCGGCCTGGGGAACCAGGCTCGGCGGCCCATGTCACGTGAACGAATTGGGCAGCAGGAACATGAACGCCGCCACCAGGGTGGGGATCAGCGCGGAGCCCAACAGCCGCAGCGGAGAAATCGCGCCATCTGGAAAATACTGCTTCAGGATGGCGAACCCCGCGGGGTTGGGCGCGTTGGCGATGACGGTGAGGCCGCCTCCCGTGACCGCGCCGGCCACCAGCATATAGCGCCACAATTCGCCGGTGCCGCTCACCAGCGACCCTAGGTAGGTGAGGGCGGCGTTGTCGGTGACGGCGGTCAGCGCCGTGGCACCCCAGTACAGCACCACGGGCGACAGCCCCGCCAACAAATCCTGCAGCCACCAGTGCTGCATGCCGCCCAGCACGACCAGCCCCGCCAGGAAGAAGCCCACCATCAGCCCCTCCTTGATCATCAGACGGCTCTGGAACTGGCGATACGCCTCGGTGTACCCGATGAACAGCATGAGCAGGCCCAGAAACACCGTGGGATGATGCGCTCCCAGCACGATGCCCACCAGGAAGGCGAGGTGTACGCCCATGACCAGGGGCGGGACCCGCGCCCGCTTCCCGCTGGCGGACGCAGTTGGCGGCGAGGCCACAGTGCCGGTGGCCGGGTCGCGCGGCACCCGTGCGGCCTCGACCGACGCCGCGCTGCCGGCTTCCCTGGTCACTTTGCCTGCCGCCGCGTCATGGCCCGCCCCGGAAGACGCAATGGCCGAGGGTGCACCGGCCTTGGCCGCCTCTCTTTCAATCAGGTAGCGACGGCAGAGCATCGTCAACACCCCGGCGTTGATCACCACCGCCAGCGCCGCCCGCCAGCCGAAGTGCGTGGCCATGTGCGCGGCATCCCAGCCGAACGTGTGCGCGACCATCAACACCGGCGGTGCCGCGAAAGACGTGAGCACCCCGCCGATGGACACGTTGACGAACAGCACACCGATCGTCATGTATTTGAATTTCGTGTGCCCGGGGCGCCTGAAATAGGCATCGCGCAGCAACAACGCCGCCAGCGTCATCGCC
>DASTNK010000114.1:0-13508 GCA_035720945.1 Burkholderiaceae bacterium | reverse complement strand
GGAATGTTGAAGCGGTCGCGGAATTCGCGGACCGACTCGGTGTCCAGTTTTTTCTGCTGGTGCGTCGGATTCTTGGCCTGTCCTACCTGGCCCATGCCATAGCCCTTGATGGTCTTGGCGAGAATGACGGTGGGTTGGTCCTTGTGCGCACTGGCGGCGGCGAAGGCCGAGTACACCTTGTAGGGATCGTGGCCGCCACGATTCAGGCGCCAGACGTCTTCGTCGCTCATGCGGCTGACCATCTCGAGCAGCTTGGGGTGTTTGCCGAAGAAATGGTCGCGCACGAACTTGCCATCACGCGCCTTGTAGGCCTGGTATTCACCATCGACCGACTCTTCCATGACACGCCGCAGGATGCCTTCCTTGTCGCGCGCCAGCAGGGGATCCCAGTATCCGCCCCAGATCAGTTTGATGACGTTCCAGCCACTACCGCGGAAGTCACCTTCGAGCTCCTGGATGATCTTGCCATTGCCACGGACCGGGCCGTCGAGGCGCTGCAGGTTGCAGTTGATGACGAAAATGAGGTTGTCCAGCTTTTCGCGCGCCGCCAGGCCAATGGCCCCCAGGGATTCGGGTTCGTCCATTTCGCCATCGCCGCAGAACACCCACACCTTGCGCTTGCTGGTGTCGGCGATGCCGCGCGCATGCAGGTACTTGAGGAACCGGGCCTGGTAGATGGCCATCAGGGGCCCGAGCCCCATGGACACGGTCGAGAACTGCCAGAAGTCCGGCATCAGCTTGGGATGGGGGTAGGACGACAACCCCTTGCCGCCGACTTCTTGCCGGAAGTTGTCGAGTTGGCCTTCGGTGAGACGGCCTTCCAGATAGGCGCGCCCATACATGCCGGGCGACGAATGCCCCTGGAAATAGACCAGATCGCCGCCGTGATCAGGGGTCTCGGCGTGCCAGAAGTGATTCTGGCCACACGCCACCATGGTGGCCAGCGAGGCGAACGACGCGATATGACCACCCAGGTCGCCACCGTCGGCCGGATGAAGGCGGTTGGCCTTCACGACCATCGCCATGGCATTCCAGCGGATATACGAACGGATACGCTCTTCGAGCACCAGATTGCCCGGATACGCGGGCTCGAGCCCTGGAGGAATAGTGTTCAGGTAGGCCGTGTTGGGCGAATAGGGAATGTGCGCCCCGGATCGGCGTGCCAGATCGATGAGCTTCTCGATGAAGAAATGGGCGCGCTCCGGCCCCTCCCGATCGAGCACGGACTCGAGCGCTTCAAGCCATTCCTGTGTTTCCAGGGCTTCGTCGGCCGCAGCGACGGCGGTGGTGGGTTCAAGAGAAGACATCTGGGTGCTCCTTGGCTGGGTGTTGGGTACGGCTCGACGGCCACTACGGGGCCGCTTGCTCTTTTGCGCACACGGAATCGTTGGCCAGGCGGCCGCGCCAGTGCGTCGTCATCACTCCAGCCATTCTAGGAAAGAGCTGGGTGTTGAGCAAGTTAAATTTCACTTTGCGGTATTAATTTTTATAATATGGAAAATAACCGGACAAAAGGCACAGCCCATGAATTTACGATCACCGGTTACGGTCTAAAATGCGCTATGCCTTATTTATAGAGCCTATGGCGAGTCCGTCGAAAAAATCCCTCATTCCGACCACGTTCTACGATCAGGCCAACAACAGTCGGCGCGGATTCTACTGGCTGACGCCGGTCATCGTCCTGGTGCTGTACCTGTGCGTCATGGGCGTGTTCATCTGGCTGCAACGGCTGCACAACGACAGCGTGATGTTCGTGACGATCGACCAGGAAACGCGCCAGCAGCGCCTCCTTCTGGTCGTCGTCGCACTCTCGTGCGTGATCGTCCTGAGCCTGCTCGCGCTCTGGCGCTACACACGCTTCCGCAGCCGCGCGGAATCCGCCCTGATTGCCGAAACCGGCTTCCGCCGCGCCATGGAGAATTCCATGTCCACGGGCATGCGCGTGTTCGATATGCATGGCCGCATCGCCTATGTCAATCCCGCGTTCTGTCGCATGATCGGCTGGAATGAGGCCGACCTCATCGGGCGCACCACGCCATTTCCGTACTGGGTGCCTGGCCGCTACGCGCAACACCAGGAAACCCTTGAACTGCTGTTATCCGGCCGCACGCCCAGCAGCGGGCTCGAGATCGAGGCACAGCGCCGCGACGGCTCGCGCTTCACAGCGCGCATGTATGTGTCGCCGCTGCGCGATCCCAACGGGGAACAGATCGGCTGGATGACATCCATGACCGACATCACCGAGCCGAAACGCATTCGTGAAGCCCTCACCGCCGCGCATGAGCGTTTCATGACTGTGCTGGAAGGCTTGGACGACGCGATTTCGGTGGTGGCAGACACCGCCGATGGCCTGGAGCTCCTGTTCGCCAACCGGACGTACCGACGCTTCTTCGGAGCGCAGTCGGGCGGGCATGCGGAATTGCTGGGTGGGCGCCTGGGCCGGTTCACCGATGAAACCATCGAGGCGTTCTCGGAGTCGTCGCAACGCTGGTTCGAGGTGCACCATCGCATTCTGGCCTGGACGGATGGTCGCCGGGTGCGCCTGCAGGTCGCGCGCGACATCACCGAACGGCGGCGGCACGAAGAAGCGTCCCGCGTCCAGCAGGAAAAAATCCAGCTCACCAGCCGCCTCACCACCATGGGGGAAATGGCTTCGTCATTGGCACACGAGCTGAACCAACCCCTGACCGCCATCAGCAACTACAGCATGGGCGCGGTCGCCATGCTCAAGTCCGGCAATCCGCAACCCGATAAATTGCTGGTGGCGCTCGAGAAAGCGGCCGCACAAGCCGAGCGCGCCGGCAAGATCATCAGTCGCATCCGGGAGTTCGTCAAGCGCAGCGAGCCGCGCCGCCAACGTGTCGTCGTGACGCGCATCGTCGACAACGCCATCGGCTTCGCCGACATCGATGCGCGCAAGCGCCAGATCGAAATCCAACCGCACTTTCCCGACCCGCTGCCCGAGGTCATGGCCGACCCCATTCTCATCGAACAGGTTCTGCTGAACCTGTTGAAGAATGGTGTCGAAGCCATGGAGAAAAGTGAATATCGTATATTGCATGTCGTGGTGTCCGACCAGAGCCCGCTCGTGGAGATCGCCGTGATCGATCGCGGCTATGGCCTGCGCGACCCGGAACGCCTGTTCGAACCGTTTTACAGCACCAAGTCCGAAGGCCTGGGGATGGGCCTGAACATCTGCCGCACCATCATCGAATCGCACCATGGCCGGCTGTGGGCGGCCGCGAATCCCGATGGCGGCACCATTTTCCGCTTTACACTGCCTTGTGCGGCACCCCAGGTGCCCGACAATGCCGATACACCTCAGGAGTTGCAGGTATGACCACACCCCAAGTGCCCAGCACCATTTTTATCGTGGACGATGACGAAGCTGTCCGCGACTCTTTGCGTTGGCTGCTCGAGGCCAATGGCTACCGAGTCAGGAGCTTTGACCGGGCCGAGGAATTCCTCAGTGCGTATGACCCGGAGCAGATCGGTGTCCTCATAGCCGATGTGCGCATGCCAGGCATGAGCGGCCTCGAACTCCAGGAAGAGCTGATCGCCAGGAAGGCACCCTTGCCCATCGTGTTCATCACCGGACACGGCGACGTGCCCATGGCCGTGTCCACGATGAAAAAAGGCGCCGTCGATTTCCTGGAAAAACCGTTCAACGAAACCGATTTGCGCACCATTGTCGCCCGCATGCTGCGACAGGCGTCCGATCGGGTATCCCAGGCCCAGGCGGAGAAAAACCACCAGGAAGTCCTGGCCCGGCTCACCACCCGCGAACAACAGGTTCTGGAGCGTATCGTTGCTGGTCGACTGAACAAGCAGATCGCCGGTGACTTGAACATCAGCATCAAGACAGTCGAGGCCCACCGGGCCAACATCATGGAAAAGCTCGAAGTCACGACGGTGGCCGACTTGATGAAAATCGCCCTCACGAAAGAAAAGAGTGTCGCCTGACAGTCCAGCCGCGTCCGCATACCAAGTCATGACACCCAATCCCCTGCTGGCCCCCGTCGACGCGCTGATCGATTACGACGCCATCCTTCCTGAACACATCGAACCCGCCATCGATCACCTGCTTGGCGTCGCCCGTGCGGCAGTCGAAACGGCCGCCGACACCGGAACCACGGCTTCCTGGCCCGCCTTCGTCGACCCTCTTGAAGAGGCGGTGGAGCCTCTGTGGCGAGCCTGGTCAGTCGTCAGCCACCTGAACGCGGTGGTGAACACCCCGGCGTTGCGCGACGCCTACAACCAATGCCTGCCTCGCATCACCGAATTCTCAACCTGGACCGGACAGCACGTTGGCCTGCACGCCCAGTATCAGCGCCTGCGCGCCGGCGACGACTATCCACGACTGACACCGGTCCGCCAGCGCATCGTCGATCTCGCCCTGCGCGATTTTCACCTGGGCGGCGTAGACCTCCACGGAGCCGAACGGGAACGTTATGCGCAACTGTCGGAACAGATCGCGACCGCGTCGCAGAAGTTTTCCGAGAATGTTCTGGACGCCAGGGATCGCTGGGCGCTCTATATAGAAGACGAGGCACGCCTTGAGGGCCTGCCACCAGACGTGCAACGCACCGCGCGACAAGCGGCTCTGGCTGAAGGACGCGAGGGCTGGAAACTCACGCTGAAAATGCCGTGCTATCTCCCCGTCATGCAATACGCCCGAGACCGGGCCCTGCGCGAAGCCTGCTACAGGGGGCATGCGACACTGGCCTCCGAACAAGGCGACCCGGCATTCGACAACACAACTCTGATCGAACAAATTCTGGCCCTGCGCAGCGAAGAGGCGTCCCTACTCGGCTATACAAGTTATGCCGAACTCGCCCTGCAGACACGCATGGCGAACCAGCCCACCGAGGTTGTGGATTTCCTGCTTGACCTGGCGCACCGTGCCGCCCCGTACGCCCACCGCGATCTCGACGAACTGCGGGCTTTCGCCAAAGACCATCTGGGCATGGATGAACCAGCCCCCTGGGACATCGCCTTCGCGTCCGAGCGCTTGCGGGAAAGCCGGTACGCCTACTCCGACGACGAAATCAAGCGCTATTTCACCGAACCGCGCGTGTTGCAGGGAATGTTTGAAGTGGTCGCCCGACTGTTCGGCGTGACGGCCCGGCCTGTCCCGGCCCGGGTCTGGCATCCGGACGTCCAAGCCCTGCGCATCGAAACCGCCGAAGGTGAGCTGCGTGGCCACCTGTTTCTCGATCTCTATGCACGGGAAGGAAAACAAGGCGGCGCGTGGGTCGACGCGGAGCGCAATCGACGCAAGACAGCCACGGCGCTGCGCACCCCCGTGGCGTATCTGACCTGCAATTTTTCCCGGCCTGATGGCGACAACCCCGCGCTGCTGACTCACGACGACGTCATCACGCTGTTCCATGAAACGGGGCATGCGTTGCATTGCCTGCTTTCACAAGTCGATGAGCCCGCCGCGTCGCCGTTTTCGGCCGTCGAATGGGATGCCATCGAGCTTCCCTCGCAGTTCATGGAGAATTTTTGCTGGGAATGGCCGGTTCTGAGCAAGCTGTCCGCTCATGTGGACAGCGGCGTCGCCCTGCCTCGACCACTCTTCGATAAACTTCTGTCGGCGCGCAATTTCCAAAGCGGCATGCAAACCGTCCGACAGATCGAGTTCGGTCTGTTCGACATGCGTATCCACCAGCACTCAACGGGCTTGACCATGGCACGGGTTTCGGAAACGCTGGATGCCGTACGCCAGAATGTGGCGGTGCTGTTTCCGCCGCCGTGGCACCGGTTCGCACATGGTTTCTCGCATATCTTCGCGGGCGGCTACGGTGCCGGGTATTACAGTTATAAATGGGCCGAGGTGCTGTCCGCCGACGCCTACGCGGCGTTCGAGGAAACCGCCACTCCCGACTCCGGTGGCGGACGCGACACATTGAACCCGCAAACCGGCCGGCGCTTTCTCCAGGAGATACTGGCCGTTGGCGGATCCCGCCCTGCGACGGAATCATTCATCGCATTTCGTGGCAGGCCCGCCACCACTGAAGCCCTGCTGCGTCACAGCGGCATGGCACCGGGCGGCTCGGCGCGACACTAGTGCCCTGTTTGATTGGTTCGTACACTTATATTCGGATGCATGGGCTTGCCAGGCAAGGCGCAAACCGCAGCGATAGCAGTGGCTATCGCGAGGATTTGCAACGCTGCATGGCCAGTCCAGGCGCCGAAGATAAGCAGCCCAATTAATCAAACAGGATACTAGTGTGTTCTTAACACACGAACGAGCCAGCTAAACAGCACATCGACAATTTTCACCAAGCATTTTCCGGACGTTCATCATGCGCAGCATGCTTTCTTCGCTACTTCTCGCCGTGTCACTCGGGCTTGCCGCCATGGCCCATGCCGCGCCCGCTGCGAAGGGCCCCGCGTCAACCATGCATGACATACGCGGCTTTCTGCCCGACTTGCGATTCACGCTGGAGGGCGCTGGCGGCAAAGTCGTCACCCAGAACGCATTCAAGGGAAAAGTGGTGCTGTTGTACTTTGGCTACTCCAATTGCCCGGATGTCTGCCCAACGACCATGGCGCAATTGGCTCAAGTCATGAAGAATCTGGGATCCGAGGCGGTCGACGCCCGCATCGTGTTCGTCAGTGTCGACCCGCACCGCGATACCCCTGACAAACTGCAGGCCTACGTGGACATTTTCTACAAAGACGCGATCGGGCTGACAGGCACCGAGGAACAAATCGCCGACATCGCCCGACGCTACCGGGTCGCCTACCAGATCGAAAAACCGACCACCACCGACAAAAACGATTATGCGGTGTCACACAGCCGGGGAGTCTACATCTTCGATCAGCGCGGCCATGCCCGTCTGCTGGCCTCCGGCACCGAATCGATCGCCATCTTGACCCAAGGCATCAAGCGGATCATCGAGCATCCCGCCAAGAATTGACATGCGGTCAGGCTGTCACATGAAGCCATTCATCACGCACGGTCGTTGAGACCGAGCGATCGCCACCCTTCACGCCACAGGCCCTGACCAATCCGTCACGAACTCCGACCAATCGGGACGCTCTGTCCGGGGCGGCGGATCAATGGGCGTGCCGACAGCCAAATACCCCATGAAGCGGTAATCCAGCGCGTCGAAACCCAGGGCCGCCGCGACCTCGTCATTGTAGGTACCCAGGCCAGTGCTCCAGTAGGCGCCATAGCCCAGCATATGCGCGGCGCTCAGCATGTTGGTGACGGCGGCGCCGGTCGCCAGCATGCGCTCGTGCTCGGGAATGCGCTGGTTGGTGGTATCCATTCGACAAGCGATCGCGATCAGCAGAGGAACCTGTGAGAGCCAACGCCGGGTCGACGCCTCTTTCTCGGGCGGCATCGGCCAATCGGAAGCATTGATGAGGGCGATGGCCAGATCGGCGAAACGGCCCACGGCATTCTCGCGGACCAAGGCGAAACGCCACGGCCGCAGCTTGCCGTGATCCGGCGCGCGCATAGCTGCCTGCAAAATCAACGACAGATGTTCTTCGGTGGGGCCGGGAGCCCGGACGAACTTCACCGACTGGCGCGAAAGCAGCGACTGGATGGGATTATCTGACATACAACGGTTTCCAATCAAAAAGGCTTCGGGAAGTTCGTCGCCCGGGACGCGGGAGCCAGGCGACGAATGCTCAGCCGACCGACACCAGCAAAGCTTTCATGTCACGCACGGCCCTGTCCAGGCCGTCGAAGACGGCGCGGGCGATGATCGCGTGACCGATGTTCAGCTCCGACACCCCGGGCAGCGCGGCCACCGCCAATACATTGTCGTAATGCAGGCCATGCCCCGCGTTCACACGCAGGCCCAGACCGATACCTTGCGCGATCCCGGCGCGTACTCGTTCCAGTTCATGTCGGGCGGCCTCGGCATTGCCAGCGTCCGCGAACGCGCCGGTGTGCAGTTCGATGACCGTGGCGCCCGCGCGGGCCGCCGCCGCGATCTGCGCAGGGTCGGGATCGATGAACAGCGACACGCGGACACCCGCCTCACGCAGCCTGGCCACGGCCCGCTCGACGGCGGCGTACCGGCCCACGACATCCAACCCGCCCTCGGTTGTCAGTTCCTGGCGTTTCTCGGGCACCAGGCAGACGTCGTCCGGCTTCACACGGCATGCGATGTCAAGCATTTCCGGCGTGATCGCGCACTCCAGATTCATGCGGGTACGCAACGCCGCCCGGACCGCGATCACGTCCGCGTCCTGGATGTGGCGGCGATCCTCCCGCAAATGCAAGGTGATCAAATCCGCACCGGCATCCTCGGCGCACAATGCCGCGCGCACGGGATCTGGATAGACCGTGAGACGCTGCTGGCGCAGCGTCGCGACGTGATCGATGTTCACACCCAGTTCAATCATGCTTGCTCCCGGCCGTGTTCTGCTTGGCCGCGTCAGCCGCGATCGCCCGTCCGCCGGCTGTGTTGGCCGCGGCGGCGGTCGTGTCCTTCAGCCATCCCCCACCCAGGGCCGCGTATAGATCCACACGGTTGAGCAAGGAATTCAGACCGACCTGGAGCAGATTGTTTTGCACCGTATACAGATTGACCTCGGCGGTCTGCACCTGCAGGAAACTGTCCACGCCTGTGTTGTAGCGTAGCCTGGCAAGGTCCAGAGTGGCGAACGATGTTTTCTGCAAGGCACGCAACGCATCAAGCTGACGCGAGTACGTGGCCTCGCCCGCCAGCGCATCCGCCACTTCGCGGAATGCCGTCTGAACCGATTTTTCGTATTGCGCCACGGCAATCTTTTTGTTGGCCTTGGCCAGCGCGAGATTGTTGATGACAGACCCCGACAGAAATGGAATCTGGACGGACGGCGACAGCGACCAATAGTGGTTTTGAGAACCGAACAGGCCGCCCAGCTGGCTACTGGCGAAACCTAGCAGACCGGTGATGGAAATATTCGGGAAGAACGCCGCGCGCGCCGCCCCGATGTTGGCGTTGGCCGCCCGCAGCTGGTCTTCGGCCCCGGCAATGTCGGGGCGCCGCTCGAGTAGCTGCGACGGCAAGCCCACCGGCACCGCGCTGACCAATTGGTCACGATCGAACGGCGCCGCATGGGAAAGATCGGGAATTGCCCGCGTGCCCAGCAACAACAGCAACGCGTTGCGAGCCTGTTCCTGGCCGCGCATGGTGCTTTGCAGATCGGCCTGGGCCGAATTGAGCTGGCTCTCGGCCTGATTCAGATCCAGAGCGCTGGCCACGCCGGCGTCGTAGCGCGACTTGACCAGGTTGTAGGACTGTTGATAGGACCCCAGGGTCTTGCGCACCAGTTTGTATTGTTCCTGGGCCGCGCGCAGACGGAAGTAGGCCTCAGCCACCTGCGAAACCAGATTGATGTGCACGCTTCGACGTGCCTGGTCGGTTGCCAGATACTGCTCGTAAGCGGCTTCGCTGAGGTTCTTCAAGCGACCGAAAAAATCCAGCTCGAACGCCGTCATGCCTATGCCGGCCTGATAAACGCGCGATACCGAATTGGTATTGGGGGCGCGGATGGACTGCGGACTGCCCACAATGGAACCCTGCGCCCCCAGGCCAATGGTGGGCCAACGGTCGCTTTGGGTGATGCCGTACTGCGCGCGCGCCACCTCCACCCGATCGACAGCGACCCGCATGTCGCGGTTGTTGGCCAGCGCGATACCGATGAGCTTCTTGAGTTCCGGGTCGCGGAAGAACTCCTGCCACCCGAGATCGGCGGCAAGCTGTACGTTCGAAGCCTTGACCCCGGCCGTGCTGTGACCCGACGGTAGCCCGGAATACGCCGGATACTGATCCGGAACGGGCGCCACCGGGCGCTGATATTTGGGCGCGAACGAGCACCCCGACAGCGCCAGCGCCACGGCGGCTAGCGGAAACGCCGTTCTAAGCGCGCCCCGACTCATGATTGATCTCCTTCTGTCGGCAATGCACTGGCACCTGGCGGCGACGTCTCCGACGCGGTTGGATGATGATGTCCGTCTCCTGACGATTTGACCGCCCCGTCAGCATGAGCACCAAGTAGTTTGGGCTTGGTTTTGAAGAATCTCAGAACCACCACGAAAAAAGTTGGAACGAATAAGACAGCCAGTGGCGTGGCGGCAAGCATGCCCCCCATGACGCCCAGCCCCACCGCGTTCTGACTGGCCGCGCCCGCGCCATTGGCCATCACCAGCGGCACCACGCCCAGAATGAACGCGAACGACGTCATCAGGATGGGACGAAAGCGCAGCCGCGCCGCCTCGATCGTCGATTCGTAGATATCCTCGCCCATGGCGTACTTGTCCTTGGCGAACTCCACGATCAGAATCGCATTCTTCGCGGCCAGGCCGATGACGGTGACCATGCCGACCTGGAAGTACACATCGCTGGACATGCCCTTGGCCGCGATCATCGCCACGGCCCCCAGCATACCCAACGGCACCGCCATCATGACCGACAACGGAATCGCCCAGCTTTCATACAACGCGGCCAGAACCATGAACACCACCAGCATGGCCAGACCGAGCAGTATGCCACTCTGACTGCCGGCCTGCTTTTCCTGATAGGACAGCCCGGTCCAGTCGTAACCGAAGCTGCCGGGCAGTTTGGCCACGAGTTTTTGCATCTCGTCCATGGCTTGCCCTGTGGAATACCCGGGTGCGGCGGACCCGCCCAGGCGGATGGAATCGTAGCTGTTGTAACGGACGATCTGCACCGGCGCCCTTTCCCACTTGGCGGTGACAAACGCCGACAACGGCACCATCTGGCCCTTGCCGTTGAGCGCCTCGAGTTTCATGAGCTCGCCGAGATTCATGCGATGGGCTTCGTCGGCTTGCACCCAGACGTTCTGCACCCAGCCCATGTTGGTGAATTTGCTCACATAACCCGAGCCGATCGCGGACGAGATGAGTTGCGCCGCCTCGGAGAAATCCACCCCAAGCGCCGCGGCCTTCTTGCGGTCAATGGTGAGCTTGAGTTGCGGGCCGGGCCCAAGCCCGGTGATGCGTGTCTGCGACAGCACTGGATCCTTGGAGGCCATCTGCAATAACTGCCCCGCCGCGGCTTCCAGCGCCGCATGCCCTACCCCGCCCCGGTCTTCCAGCCGCATATCGAAGCCCGACGCGTTTCCCAACGACGAAATAGCGGGAGGCACGATGGAAAGGACCATGGAATCCGGCAAACCAAACAGCAATTTGGGCATGGCCGCGCCAGCAATGGCCATCGCCGATTCGCCAGGCTTCTTGCGCTCGGAAAAATCCTTCAGGGTCACGAACGCAATGGCGGAGTTCAGACCGTTACCATTGAAGCTGAACCCTTGCACGGTGATCATGTTCTTCACAGCGGGGATTTTCTTGAAATAATCCTCGACTTTCTTGATGACCTCGAGCGTGCGATTGGCTGTCGCGCCGGCCGGCAGTTCGATGTTGGCGATCAGGTAGCCCTGGTCTTCCTCGGGCAGGAAGGACGACGGAAGGCGCAGATACATCCAGCCCAGACCGATTATGAGCACCAGGTAGACGAGCATCATGCGCCCGCCCCGATGCAGGCTGCGGCCAACCCAGCTTTCGTAATGGCGCGTCGTCGCGCCGAACCCGCGATTGAACCACCCAAAGAAGCCTGTTTTGCTTTCGTGATGCCCCTTCGGGATGGGTTTGAGAAGGGTCGCGCACAGTGCGGGCGTGAACGATAGCGCCAGGAACGCCGAGAACAGGATGGACACCGCCATGGCCACAGAGAACTGCCGGTAGATGATCCCCACCGACCCTGACATGAACGCCAACGGCAGGAACACCGTGGACAGCACCAGCGTGATGCCGATGATGGCGCCTGTGATCTGCGGCATGGCCTTTTTCGTGGCCTCGGCGGGCGGCAGCCCTTCCTCGGCCATGATGCGTTCAACGTTCTCGACTACCACGATGGCATCATCGACCAGAATCCCGATGGCCAGCACCATGGCGAACATGGTGAGCACGTTGACCGAGAACCCCAGCGCGTACATAACGGTGAAAGCCCCCATCATGGCCACGGGCACGACGAGCGCTGGAATCAGCGTATAGCGCACGTTCTGCAGAAACAGGAACATCACCACGAAAACCAGCACCATGGCTTCGAGCAGCGTATGCACCACCTGTTCGATGGAAATCTGCACATACGGCGCCGTGTTGTACGGGATGGCCCAAGTGATGTTGTCGGGGAAGAACTTGGACAACTGCTCCATCTCGTGTTTGACACCTTCCGCGGTCGACAACGCGTTCGCGCCGGGCGACAGGGAAATGGCAAACGCCGCCGTGGGCTTGCCATTGAGGCGGGCACCAAACTGGTAATTGTCGGCGCCGACCTCGATGCGGGCGACGTCGGACAGGTGCACGGCGGACCCATCCACGTTCGAGCGCAGGATGATGTTGCCGAAGTCCTTCACCGAGGACAACTGTCCATTGACCACAATGGGCGCGGTCACACGCTGGCTGGCCGGATTGGGCGGTGAACCCAGAATACCGCCGGATATCAAGACGTTCTGCTGGCGGATGGCCGTCATCACCTGGGCCATGCTGAGGTTGTAGGACACCAGTTTGTCGGGATCGACCCAGATACGCATGGCGCGCGGCGCGGCGAACAGCTGGAACTGCCCGACACCGGGAACGCGCGACACCGAGTTCTGGATGTTGCGTGTCACATAGTCGGCCAGCGCGGTTTGGTCGAGCGAGCCATCTTTGGACGACAGGGTGACCACCATCAGGAACCCGGTATTGACCTGGCTGACCTTCAGGCCTTGTTGAATGACGGCCTCGGGTAACTGGGATGTGACGTTGGATATCCGGTTCTGCACATCCACCTGTGCCAGGTCGGGGTTCGTACCAGGCTTGAACGTGGCCGTGATCTGAGCCTGACCATTCGAGTCGCTGACTGATTCGTAATACAACAGGCCTTTCGCGCCATTGAGCTGGTTCTCGATGACGCTGGCGACCGACGTGGACACATCTTCGGCGGAAGCGCCCGGATACGAAGCCTGGATCTGAATGGCTGGTGGCGCAACGTCGGGGTATTGCGACACCGGCATGTTCGGTATCGACAGCAGACCCGCGAGCGCGATGCCCAGGGCAACCACCCAGGCGAAAATGGGCCTATCAATGAAAAACTGCGGCATGTTCGCTCACTTTTAAAGCATTGAAGTCGTCGGCTCCCGAGTCGACGGGAGCCGGGACAGCCTTGTCAGCCTTGCTTGGGGGGCGTTCCAGCACCCTTCTCGGCTGGCGCGGCGGCGGGCTTGGCGCCGGCGGCGGACGCTTCGGTGGGATTCTTCCATGGCAAGGGTTGCACGGGCACTCCGGGACGGATCTTCTGGAATCCCTCGACAATGACCTCGTCGCCCGGGTTGAGCCCCTTGGTGACAATCCATTTTCCGTTCACCTGCGAACCCAGTTCGACCGCCTGCGGGGAGACCTTTCCATCTTTCACGAGCATCAGCGTGCTGAGACCATCGGCCGTGCGCTGCACAGCCTGCTGCGGCACCATGAGCGCGTCATTGCTGACCCCCTG
>DASTNK010000113.1:0-11362 GCA_035720945.1 Burkholderiaceae bacterium | reverse complement strand
GGTGCCCCCTGGACTCGAAAAAGGAGAGGAATTTCTGACGGATCTCGGAGGTCTTCATTGCGGAATGGCGCGATTTGAACAGGTAACGTTTGATTATAGAGGGAGTTGGCCGGGCAACCCCTATTCCACGCACAGGTAGCCGCGCGTTCGGCCGTCTGGCGAAGCCGCCGAGCCGCTGTCGGAGATCGCCACCATGGCATGGCCGAGCGGGCAGTTGCACGATCCCGTCACCGGATTGGCCGTGGACAGACCGCTTGACGTAAAGCAGCCATACACGGTGTTGGTGGAGAATCCGCCGCCTCCACTTCCACCGGCGGAACGCCACAGACCGCTCTGGCAAATCAGCAAACCGCGATATGCATCGCGGGCCACCGCGCCTTCTTGCCCGCACGACGACCTGACAGTGTGACGCGCGCCGACGATCACATATTCTCCGGCGGTCACGGAACCGTCAGAGCGGATGCCACCGCGCACCGACGCTGTTCCCTGAAAGTCGGGATCCCTGTCATCCCGCACGCGCAGAAACTGTGCGCCGTCGGATGAGCCCGCGGTCGTGATGGCCATGGCGGGCGTGCCGACAGGCAACATCGACATGCCGGCGGCTGGTGGATTGGCAAAGCCAAACGCGGCGCCCCGTACGGAAGCGGGGTCCCGGGGATTCACCACACCTCCCAACCCTCGTGACGCCAGCAGCCACAGGGCAACCTTCTGTTCGTCCACCTCCCCAGATCGCTTGTCCAGCAGCGGCGGTGATCCAAGGATCAGCGCCTCCAGCGAGCAATCGGAACCTGGACAATTCTTTCCGGAAAGAATCCGCACCGCCACACGCAATCCGCCAGGCCCGGCTTCAGGAAACCCGTCGGCCAACAGGCCTGCCCCTTTGAGTTCCGGGACCGTGGGGGTGCGCCAGTCTTGGAAACCCGGCACGGATTCTGTGCCACCCGCGTCCATTTGCGCCATCGATATTCCATGACGGTGAATGTACGCTTGCACACCCTCCCGGGCCGCGAGCATCCACGCGGCCATGGCGTGCGCATTGGCCTCATCGAGTCGATGAACCCACGCATTGGCGCCCCATACCGCCAACAACGTCGTGATCAACGCGGCGACAACCAACTCGAGCAGGGCGAATCCACGCTGGCGTGTCATACTCCGCCTCGGCTCAACTGGCCACGAACACAAACGTATTACGGTCCCCCTGCACACATTGGGCCTCGGTGGCCAGCGCGCTATAGGCTGTGGCGGCGTCCTTCACGGTTGCCCCCGCCTGGCCCTCTCCCGCCACGCTGATCGTGTCGACCACCCGCTGCATGACCGACGCCAACGCCGGGCACGCGGCGTGGTTCACGTTCGTCAACTCGAGGGAAAAGGATTCACCCGCCCCTTGCGGAGCGACCGTGACCCGGCCGTCATTTCCCAGGCCGTGCAGCACCTGGGCACCCGCCCCGACCCCCGTCACTGAGAAAATACCTGAATCCCGCACCAGGTTCGCGAAATGCGCCGTGTCGATATCGGCGTACGGTTGCCCCGCTCCAACCGACGCATTGACTTTGACCTGGAGAATGAATCGCGCCAGTTCTTCTCCCACCTTGGGCACTTTGTTCTCCACCACATAGCCGCCAATGGCCGGAATACCGATGATGGCAAGCAAGAGCACGATCGCGGTGACGATCGACACCTCTATCAATGAAAATCCGCGCTGACGCGCTGTGTGGCGAAAACGGAAAGCGGCAATGGTCATGGTCGACTCCTTGAGTGAGGGAAACGTGAACGAAACGATGGTTGTCTCGCCGGCCTCATTGGCTGGCATAGAAGATCAACAGAGAACGACGCAATTCATCAATGACTGCGTAATGCCACACGCCCAGGCCAACCAGCCCGGCCACGGCCGACAACAGCAGGCACCAGCGCAACCTCGCCGCGCGGGCGGCCACTTCACGCAACACCCGAAGTTCCAGACGTTGCCGCGTCATGACCAGCCCCACAGCCAGCCCTCTGGCAAGCTCGGTGTCGCACAAGAACCAGTAGAGGTCTCGATCCAGCAACCCTGTATCGAATGTGGCGGCGCCGACGAGGCCGGCATCGATGCGAGCCAGCATGGCGTCGATGTGCCCATTGCGCCAGGGCGAAGCACCCGCCTTCTGCATCCATAGCGCGGTGCGCAATCGCGTGGGCGACGCGCCATCCTTTCCCAGGACAATGCCAAGAGCCGAAAAGAACCACAGAGCATGAATGTGGCGATAAATGCGCCACAGTGTCAGCTTTTCCGCCATTACCCGCGCGGGCCCGCATAAATTTGGAAGCGACCAGAGAATCGCGCAAAACCCGCCCGCCATCAATCCGGCCACCAATACCCACTTGTCGCGAATGGAGTCCGACAATCCAAACAACGCCGTCGTCATGGCGCCGTAATAATCTGGGGTCAAAACGTGAAAAGTCTGCCTGAGACTCGGAATGGTGAACGCCGGCACCGCGAAAGACATGCCGGCCAGCACGATCAACGCCACGCCGGCCGACCACAACGTGGATACCAGTATGTTCGCCGCCTGGCGGGACAATCGCAGAGCAGCGGCCAGATCGCCAAGGGTTCGTACCAGGGAATCATTGCCGAGATGCTGGGCCGCGCGTACAAGATTCAATTCCGAAAGCGGGAAACAACCCCGCCATGTCGAATACAAATCCCCACCACTGGCCTCATAGGCGCTGAGCCAACGCCGGGAAAGGCGCCCACGCACTGTATCCGGACCATAGCGCAGGGCATCGGCATTGAATATCTCCTTGACTGTGCGTCGTCCCTGCGTCGCTCCCACCACCGCCGCCAAATACTCGTAGTAATCAGCACGCGCCCGATCGAACCGCCGCCGGTCCATCTCGTCGCGCAGGCGGACACCCACATCACGCACCAAGAGGAATGGAGCGAAGCGCATCAGCCGGGCCCGGCCTTCGTGAACGCCCGGGGATGATGACCCTGAGCCTCGATGGGAGGAAACCTGGACTCGATGTCACGTGGGTCGATATCCCCTTGAAACGCCTTGCTCATCGCGTCATATAAAGCGGAGGACTCCGATGACGAGGGCGTGTTCCGGAGATCACCTCCCGGACACCCATCACGCAGAGTCCGAAGAAAATCGGGATGACGCCGAGGCTCTATGCACTCTGCCACCACAGTCCTGCCGGCATAGCCCGCGAGCGCCGGGGCCTGGGGATTCAGGCAATGCGCGCAGCCCTTCTCATTACGCACGCGCAGCGAATCGGCAGATCGTTCATACAGCTTCTCGATGCGCGCCAGCCATTGCCGCCAGCTGCTCGGTTTAGAACCCTGCGGGCACTCGGCCGGTGACGTTGCCGGCAGTGAGCAGTGGCCGCACAATCTCGACAACAGGGACTGATGCACGATCAACTTCAGAACCCCTGGCGTGGCCAGGAAATCCCGGGAAACGCCAATGAAGTCCGAAGCCAACCGTTCACCGGTCAGTGCGGCCGAGGGCGCGTGCACCGTGGTGTACAGGTTCACGCCGGAGCCCGCGAGGTCCATGAAGGCGCGCCCCGTCTGCTGATCACGAATCTCGCCCAATAGCACGTCCGTCATCGCCGAACGCTTGATCGCCATCAGCTTGGCCATATAAACAGAGTTATCTTCGGCCAGGAGATCCCGCGCGACCGTATTTTGTATCGCACGCGGAATGACGTACTCGACCGGATCCTCGATAGTCACAACCTTGCGCGACTCGGGAAGAGATGTGATCAACGACGCCAGTGTCGTCGATTTGCCCGACCCTACCGTCCCTGAAAACACAATCGCGCCACCCTCAGCCTGCACAGCCCGCTCCATGACGGCGATCTGCATGACGGAATAGCCGAGAGCCTCCAGAGACAGGGACGATATCGCGGGCTCGCGTTCAAGTAGGCGCAGGCAGACACTGGGGCCGCGATCGGCGGCCAGAGACGCCCAGCGCAACACGACGGCACGGCCGTCGACACGTCGCGTCAAACGCCCCTGCTGTTCCATCGTGGGATCGAAAACGGCGCCGTTGCCGCCTCGGATGTCCATCCAGGCCACGGCGAGTATGTCCATCAGTGTGCTGGTTGGAATGCGGCGAAAACACTCCGGCGCCACATACCTTCCGCCCACCGTATATCGAACTTCGGACTCGGGCTCATCGAGGTCGACATTTAGATGCATATCGCTGGCGCCATGCCGCACGCCCCACTCAATCATGTCTTGAAACGCCTCGGCAAGAGCGGTTCTGGAAGCCTCCGGCATATGTCCACCAACCGGGCGCGTTGACGGCACGGCGAACTGACGCCTCACGATGGCGAGCAGCAGCGGCGCGGCCACCACATACCGCTGCGGTTCGGCCAGACGGTAACCATGCTGCCGGGCACGCTGTGCCAAGGCGTCGGCCTGATCGCTGCCTTCGTGCCCTGTGACGGCGAAGATCGCCACCGAATGATCGGCCAGCAACACGGGACAGACTTTCGCCGCCAGAGCCTCCACGCCGAACTCGTCATGCATGGGGGCAAGAAACGCCGGCTCCAGCGACAACAGATCATCGGCGCCGGCGAGCGCGACGGCCGTGGCGGCATCGAAGCGCGCGCTCATCGGCTCGAAGGCGGACGGAGAACGCAACGTCGAGGCTGTGCGTATCGGCCACATGCTTATCTCCCCGCCGACCCTGAGCCGGTCAGGCACAGAGTATGGGATACCGCTTCGCGGGCGAGTTGGACGCAAGTCCCTGAGAGACCCACAAGCCGGAATGCCTGATTGCCCGCAGCGTCTTTGACACCGACCGGCAGGGCACTGCCTCGCAGATAGATCAGCGTTCGTTCGTTATGCCTCACCTGCGCCAACAGCTTGTTGCCCACGCCATAGATCGCCTGCAATTCCAGATCAAGATCAGAAGAAGTCGCCGCCGACGTCGGTGTCCCATGGGTTTCGGCGGCCTGAGCACGCTGTCGTGCCTGACGGAGGGCAAGCCGAGTCTCCAGGCGCATCAATTCACGCACCAACATCCCGTCCCCCTCTGTGTTGGCCTGAGCCGGCGTCGCCGACCACGCCGGAAGCGCCTGCAGGGCCAGCGCCGTGGCAACGGTCATGCATGCACTGCGGCGACTTATCCTCCTGGCCAACGGTGGACACGCGGCCGGAGGAGACACCCTCCGCATCAAGAGGCTCTGATTCATGCAGGACTCCTTCGAAAGAGATCACGAAACGACTGGCGGTCAACGATGGTGCGCGCACATCACTCGATGCCAAGGTGACGCGTGACCACTCGATCGATGGCATCAATGGAGCCAGCATGCCCGCTGACCGCAACGGCCCCATGATGCGCACGGATCGCGTGACGTACCGTGGCATGCCCGGCGGCCGAGGCGGCACTCTCCCGCCCCGGTCCCGTGGCGGCGTAATCCGCAATGCCACGGGCTGCCCGAGTTCCAGCCGTGTGAAAGCGGGAGACAGTGCCTGAAGCTGGCTGAGTAAATGACGGTCATCATGACGCACAGAGTGTGGGTCGTGGCGCACGAGCGCGACAGCGGTACCGCTCAGAGGCCACGACACACGTGCCTGATCCAGGCCGGCAAACGACACCCGCCATGCACTGGGCGCCGCATCCAGGAACACATCGCTGCCGGCGCCGTTCGCCCTACGGCGATACATGGCATCGCAACGCCAGCCCGACCCTTCCGGTGAACAAGCCGCCTGAGTCAAAGACCATCCCGCCATGCTTCCGGGCAACTCGTAAAAGCTGTCCAGGACCAGCCGCGTCCCCGCATAGCCGTGCACGACGTGCCCTTGGCGGGCGGAGTCGACAGCACGTCTCCAGATCGTCGCCGGGCTCTGGTGCGCGGCTGGCAACGCTGTTGGCGCGAGCGCCACGTTCCGCGGGCGCACCCCCCAGATAATCAGCGGCGCCACCATCAGCATCGCCAGTGACGAACAGATCAAGGTTCGCCGAATGCCTCCGCCTGATCGTGCGCGCACCAGTCGCGTCCTCGTTCCATCGGCGGAGTCCAATGCCCGCAGGGACGGGGCGGGCGGTGAACCGGGAGCACCAAGAACGGCCAAACGAGGGTAAGCCTGCTTCAGATCCTCCATCGCGGCGCGCGCGACATCCTCGCCCGGATACAAACGGTCCGTGCCGGTGACAACCGCGCCATCGTGAACAGCGGCAACCCAGAACCGGCCGGACTCAACCTCGAGCATCAGCGCCACCGTACCCGAGGAAAACAAGCACGCCAGACACTGGGCCGCGGACCGGAGCGCCCCGCCGGCCCGCGGCATTCCAGTCGGGAGGTCCGCCAACCCCACCGCCGTGGCCCCTGTGTTGCTGAAAACCAGATGGCTCGCCTTGTACTGCCGCGCGGTGCGATACGCGGCGCTCTCGAGACGGCGACCGATCAGGGGAAGCCACTCCATTCCGAAAACCAGTGCGCTATCCGACGAGGGCAGGATCAAGTATGGGGCCATGTCGATTCCTTGGTCATGCATCTTCTTCGACTTGCGCCGACATGATGATGACTGTCATCAACCGCTGCTTCGACGCTTGATCACTGCCGCCGAGGATGGCCGGAAGCCCTGGATTGAGTCGGCGCCCCTCGGACTGCTCCTGCTTCCGATCGAATCCGGAAATGACCAGCGGCTGCCCGGGATGAAGCAATACTTGCTGGACGGTGCCATTGCCATCTATTGTGATTTGTTGCAACTGCAATGGATTGCTGCGATCGCCAAATGTGACGGATTTGAGTGGCTGCGCCACCGTATTGTCATAAGCCACCGATAGCAGGATCTGATTGTTGTCCTGAGCGTCCGGCACCAGCGTGAGCACCGACCCCACGGTTTCGTCCCGCTGGCTGACGGACACGGACGGTAGCGCCAACCCCGATCCGTTGGCCAGCGCGGTGGTCTGAACCTGGTCAATATAAGAAAACGTGGTTCGGACCGCATGAGTCACCGGCCGTCGATTCAGCGTCAACACGGGTACACTGCTTCGGCGCACCACCCTGCCCACCTTGCTCAAAGCCCGGATCACGGCCTCGGACCCCTGAAAGTTTCCGTGGGTTGCGCCAAGCGCCATTCTCGCCGCCTCGGCCGCAACCGGCGCGGCGATAGACAAAGAGGCAGCCAGGCGGGCATCGGTGAATACCACATTCCAGTCTATTCCCGCCTCTGCGCTGTCATCGGTCGCGAGCGTGATCTCTTCGAAAACCAGGCGGATTCTGCGCGTGAGGGCCCGATTTTCCGCGTCGAGATAGGTCGCTATGCGCCGCAGAACATCGGGAGTATCCGTGACCACCACCGACGCGCCGGCGCCAGGCTGCGCCACGAGAATACCGGCGCGCGTCAGAAACGGTTCAAGCCTGGCGTGGATAGCCTTCATGGGGTTCTGCTCGCCACCCTCCAGGCGGGTGCGCGAGCTGCTGACGAAGCCTTGCTGCTTGCCGCGCCCCTCGAGTCCGAGAGATGCCTGCGCGCTGGCATTGAGTGCCAGCGCCCGAACGTCGAAAACCCGCGTTTCAGTGCGGAAAAATTCGATACGGCCAGCCGTATACCGCCATTGCACACCCAGCCTCGCCCCAATACGATCGAGAATATCGGCAAGCGGCTCCGCCTCTCGCGCCGGCAAACCCATCATCACCTCGGCGGAAACCCCGCCGGAGGCTGCAGGCGTCGATACCTCACCCGATAGCCGCGGCAAAAAACGCTCCAACGGCAGCAAGGCATCCGGGCGCACGAAAACCGGAATGGAGGTGGCGGCCGTGATGCGCCCCGCAGCCTGGCGCAGGTCAACCGGCCCGCCCGCGAACAACATGGTGGTGCGAACATTCGCGCGCAACGCCGACGGCAGTGTGACGTCCCGGCCAAGAGGAACCGGGCGCCCGGCTATCCACGGACGATCCACCTCCTGGGCGGCCTGGCGCTCACCCTCCCCGGCCACTGCCCGATCGAACGCCCGGTGCTCAGCTCCGATCTTTGCCTGGGCGCGATCAGCGGATTTACGTACCTCCAGCACCTTTTCTGCCAACGAGCACGCCGTGAACACCATGCACGAGGCCACGACCAGAACCAGGCGTCGTGGACGACTCATGACGAGCTCCCCGGATTGCGTGTGCGGTCACACACTTGCGCGTAGGGCACCACGCGAACCACCTTGTTGGAATAGAAGCAGGGCCGCAATGGCCTGTCCCCCAGCTCGGTCGAGGCAAGCAAAGCCCTTACCGCGGGTTTGAATCCGGAGTCGAAGGTGGCCGAACCAACGATCGGGACATCGACATTCACGGCCCAATGCTCCACATTGAACGTCCATCCCGCCACCTGGGCCCAACGATTCAGGGTCTGGCGAATGTTGCCGTCCGCCGGACCAACCTCGAAATATTCACGCGTGATCGGCGCGTCGATCTTTGCCCCGGACGGTTGCGCCGTACCGGGCGACGGGGATGGGACTGCCACAACGGACAACGGGCGCGACGGAGAACTATGAGGTATCACCGATATCGCGGGCACAGGCCGGGAGTCCACGGCCGTACCAGGCACCTGCGCGGGTGCGTCGCTCGCCTGGCGGGACGCCTCGGGAAACGCCGCATCCTTACTTGTCACGATCCGCGGCGGGGCCTTCGCCCCATCACGCATGGCCGGCTTACCACCCTTTGGCCCTGACAGATCCGCCACGGCCTTGCCCACAGCGGGACGCGCACTGACGCCGCCCGTTTTCGCTATGGTCGGGGGCGTCGAGGACACGGTCTGATCTGGAGGCGGCGCAACGCGACGCACAAATGCCTCCTGATGACCTCCACGCAGCACAAGTCGCGGCCACACGCCGCGCACAACGACGTAAGGACCCTCCCGACGATATGACAGAGGCGTATCACCCCGTTCCGAGCGGGCAAAGACGGCGGGTATGGGTGCGCCGTCAGTGAATTGCAGCCACATCCGCTCACCGTCGTCGAATACCTGCTCCGGCCCCACCGCGCGGCTGCCGGATAACGCCCAATCGAAGTGATAGCGGGCGGGTGCCGACATTTCCGCGGGCGGGGAAAATATCGCCCAGTCAGGCAATGACCCACAGCCAACCAGTAGTAAACAAAGAATTGTGATCGGAAACCCGCGCATGGCAGCACCCACCTGTCATATCCGAACGAACACGCAAGTGGTGCCGTCCCGTTTCAGTGAGCGCTCATCTTGGGCATATCGACGCGGGGCCGCCAGCCCGAAAAATACGGACGGAACATTTCGCCCAACCGATCCCACGGTTTCACAAAGTGAAATTTATCTTTTATTTTCAATCATTTGATGTCTCAAAACCTCACTAAGCACAGGCCTCGACTCATGTAAGACAAAAACGCCCGGCAACCCATATTCGGGTTGCCGGGCGTGACAGCCCACAACATCGCATCAGCGTTCGCGCACCATGCGGTCGGCCTGGCTGGTGGCGGTTTGCAGGGCCGGCACGGCGGCTTCCTGCCCATTCAGCGCGCGGTCCAGCGTCTGCTTCAGCATGACGCGGATCTGCGGGTAGTTGTTGACCCAGAAACCGCGCTCGGTGGCGTCGGGCCGCGTGGCGTAGTCGGCCACGATGGCGCGCCAGTCGCCCAGGTTCTTGTAGTAGCCCGCGCCGGTGGCGTCGAACGCCTGTGTCGTTAAAGGCAGATACCCCGTTTCCTGGTACCACTTGGCCGCGTTGGCGGGCTTGGCGAGCCAGGCCAGGAACTGGGCGGTGGCCTTGTCCTGCGCCGCCGGGTGCCCCTTGATGGCCCACAGGGCCGAACCGCCCACGAACGGGTGACCGGGGGTCTTGGTGGCCTCGGGGTAGTGTGGCAGGCCGGACACGCCATACTTCAGCGAGCGCGCGTCGTTGAAGGTGCCGATGTTGGCCGAATCGGCCATTAGCACCGCGCATTCGCGGCTGGCGAAATTCGACACGGCCTGCGGGGCGGCCTCGGGGCGCGTCATGATGCCGACGCTCACCCAGCTTTTCATCAGGGACAGGTGCCGCACGTACATGAGGTCGAAATTGAACTTCGGCATGCCCTTGGCCTTGAAGCCGTTGTCGCCGGAGGCATAGAACTGCTGGTTCACGGCCGCCAGGTTTTCAAGATCGACCGAGACCGGCACGGCCATGGCGAACGGGCATTTCCGTGAACCGCCATTGGCCAGGCTCACCAATTGTGCCTGCAGGCCCAGCCAGGTGCCCTGCGGCACGGCCGGCGACAACTTGGCCTTGTGGAACGCGTCGATGTCGTAGAACATCACCGGCACACTGGCCATGTAGGGGAAACCCGTCAGGCGCCCGCGCGTGTCGTGCGCGAACGCGTCGGAACTCGAAAGAAACCACTTCGCATCCTTGATGGGGTGCTTGGACAGCAGATCGTGCAAAGGCAGAATGTACCGGCGCGTGCGCATGTCGTCCGCCGAATGGATGTCGTCCATCTGGGCCAGGTTCGGGCTGGCGCCCTTCTTGCCCTGGCTGGCCTGCAGCGCCGATTCCACGGCCTCGGGGCTGTCGAACGCCTTGAGCACCACCTTCACCGAGTCCTGGCTGCGGTTGAATTCCTTGGCCAGGCTCTGGAACGCCTCGCTGTTGTGGGCGTTCATGGCGTACCAGACATTGACGTCGGTCGTGGCGGCGTGCGCGCACGACATGCCTGCCAGCGAGGCGAACGAGACGAACGAAACCCCCGCAAGCAGACGACGCGCCTGCCCGCGACACCCATTGACCTGAATATTCATAGTGCGACCAGCCTGGAAAAATATTGAAAACATCCGCGAACACGGATGAGATGCCCGCCCACGATGCGCTACGCCTTGGCGGGTACGCAAGCGTAGCAAAATCCGCCCCCCGACGAGCGACCCGCATGAACGAAACTCCGGATCGATCGCAACGGATTGTAGTGCTTGCGGCACCCCGTTGGCGCAATATCGCCATTCGTCGGAGCGGGCGTCTTAATTGGTTACCAAATGGCGTCGGTCCACGCGCCGGCGCACAATCGCGCACCAAACTCCGCGGCGGACGGCCGTACACCGCGGAGGTGTGCGACGCGGTGGCTCGTTCAGACGGTTTCCAGCCCTACTGCACCAGAGGCGAGGCGGAGGCCTCGAGATCGACCCCCTGGATGTCGGCGTTACCGGCCAGCACCCGCACATACTGCGACAAGGCCTTTTCCTCGCTGTTCCGACGCAAGGTTTCAGCTATTTTTTCGCGCACCAGATCAAACGGCAGTTGGGTGCCCTCGACGCGCTTGTCGACGGCGATGATGTGAAAGCCGTAACGCGTGGCCACGAGCTTGGGCAACACCCCGATCGTGGCGTCTTCGAAGATGGCCTTCTCGAATTCCGGCACCGTATCGCCGCGCTGCAATTGCCCCA
>DASTNK010000112.1:0-10852 GCA_035720945.1 Burkholderiaceae bacterium | reverse complement strand
CTGGATGGCGCCGTGGTCGGTATCGATACTTATGGGGAATCCGCGCCGGCAGGCGTGTTGTTCAAGCATTTCGGCCTGACTGTCGAGCATGTGACAGCGGCCGTCGAACAGGTTTTGAACTAGGAGAGAAGCAATGACGATTCGCGTAGCGATCAACGGATATGGCCGTATCGGCCGCAATATCCTCAGGGCCCACTACGAATATGGCAAGAAGCACGATATCGAGATCGTGGCCATCAACGACCTGGGCAACCCGGAAACCAACGCCCACCTGACTCGCTTCGACACGGCCCACGGCCGTTTCCCCGGCACGGTGTCGGTCGAGGGCGACTGCCTGGTCGTCAATGGCGACAAGATCCGTGTGCTGGCCACCCGCGACCCGTCGACCCTGCCCTGGAAAGAGCTTGGCGTCGATGTCGTGCTGGAATGCACCGGCTTGTTCACCTCCAAGGAGAAAGCCAGCGCGCACCTGAAGGGCGGCGCCCGGAAGGTGATCATTTCCGCGCCGGGAGGCAAGGATGTGGATGCGACCATCGTGTACGGGGTCAATCATGGCGTTCTCAAGGCTTCCGATACGGTGATCTCGAACGCGTCCTGCACCACCAACTGCCTGGCTCCGCTGGTGCATCCGTTGCACAAGGAACTGGGCCTGGTGTCGGGCTTGATGACGACGGTGCACGCCTACACCAACGATCAGGTGCTCACCGACGTCTACCATTCCGATCTGCGTCGCGCCCGTTCGGCCACACACAGCATGATTCCCACCAAGACCGGCGCCGCTGCGGCGGTGGGTCTGGTCCTGCCTGAACTGAACGGCAAGCTCGATGGCTATTCCATCCGCGTCCCGACGATCAATGTGTCCATCGTCGACCTGTCGTTCGTGGCCTCGCGCGAGACCTCGGTCGAGGAAGTCAACGGCATCCTGAAAAAGGCGTCGGAAGGGGCCCTGAAGGGCATCCTGCAGTACAGCACCGATCCCCTGGTCTCCGTGGATTACAACCACGATCCGGCGTCCAGCACTGTTGATGCCGCCCTGACCAAGGTGTCGGGCACGCTGGTCAAGGTCGCGTCCTGGTACGACAACGAATGGGGCTTCTCCAATCGCATGCTCGATACCACCGTCGCCTTGATGGCGGCAAAATAAAACTCTTTGACGATGGCGAGGGCGGGATGATTCCCGCCCTCGCCGCATTTGTGCGTTGGAAAATCTCATGACTGCAATCAAGACTCTGTCCGGCCTGGCGCGCGAGGGCGCGCTTGCCGGAAAGCGGGTGTTCATTCGATCCGATCTGAACGTTCCGTTCGATGACACCGGCCGCATCAGCGAAGACACCCGGGTTCGCGCCTCCGTTCCGGCCATCCGCATGGCGTTGGATGCCGGCGCCGCGGTGATGGTCAGTTCCCACCTGGGGCGGCCGAAAGAGGGCGTGATGGGGGCCGGCGACTCGCTGGCGCCGGTCGCCGCGCGGCTGTCGGAACTGCTGGGTCGCGAGGTGCGGCTGGTGAGCGGCTGGGTGGACGGTGTCGAGGTTGAACCGGGGCAGGTGGCCCTGCTCGAAAACGCGCGCTGCAACGTTGGCGAGAAGAAGAACGATGAATCCCTGGCACGCAGGATGGCCGCGCTATGCGATGTGTATGTGAATGATGCGTTCGGCACCGCGCATCGGGCCGAGGCGACCACGCACGGCATCGCGCGATTCGCGCCTGTGGCCTGTGCGGGCCCGTTGCTGGAGGCCGAACTGGCGGCATTGGGCCGCGCCTTGCGGGACCCGGCCCGGCCCATGGTGGCCATCGTGGGTGGTTCCAAGGTGTCCACCAAGCTGTCCATCCTCCAGTCGCTGGCGTCCAAGGTCGATCACCTCATCGTGGGCGGCGGCATCGCCAACACCTTCATGCTGGCGGCGGGGCTGGGCATTGGCCAGTCACTGGCCGAGCCCGGCCAGGTCGAAGAGGCGCGCGCGGTCATGGACATCATGGCGCGGCGCGGGTCCCAGGTGCCGGTTCCGACCGATGTCGTGTGCGCCAAATCATTTTCCCCCGATGCGCTGGCCACGGTGAAGCCTGCGGGGGAAGTGGCGGCCGATGACCTGATCCTGGACATCGGGCCAGAGACGGCCGCCAGATTGGCGGGTATTCTGCGAGGGGCGGGCACCATAGTCTGGAATGGACCGGTGGGCGTCTTCGAATTCGACGCTTTCGCCAACGGTACGCGTGTCATCGCCGAGGCTGTGGCGCAATCCCCGGCCTTCTCGATCGCGGGCGGCGGCGACACGCTGGCGGCCATCGCCAAGTACGGCATTGCCGACAAGGTGGGTTATATTTCGACGGGCGGCGGGGCCTTCCTGGAGTTCCTGGAAGGTAAGACGTTGCCGGCGGTCGAGGTATTGGCCCAGCGCGCGGGCGCGTGATTGGGCGTCGTCTGAGCAACGACCATCCACAACTCGGCCCGTCACCCTTCGGGTGTGCGATGTCCAGTGCGCTGTTTGGTTGTTCGTTGAATGCTTGAACCAAACGGCACTTTGGGCTGGCGCCCTTGCCGCTACTCCCTGAATTCACCGAGCAAAGCCCGGTAGCCCGCGATGGCATCCGGCCAAAGCGGTGTGAAGCCACTGGCTTTCAGCCGGGCGTTGCGCAGGCGCCTGCCGGTGTTGGCGGCGAGCCTCTCATCGCGTGGCACAGGTGGCGCGCCGATCATCGCCGCCAACTGGTCATACAGCTCGCCAATGTGATGCGGCGTATCATCGGCGACGACGTAGCAGGGCGTCGGGGCTTGAAGCCCCAGCACATGCACGGTGGCCCGGGCGGCGTCGTCGACATGGAGGCGATTGGCCCATTGCCGGCCTGACGTATGCACCCGTGCCTGACCATTCTTCAGGCGTTCCAGCAATTGCAGCCGCCCAGGGCCGTACAGGCCGGCGAGTCTCAGTACGACGACGTCGGACTGGATCGCGGCCAGCCTCTTTTCGGCTTCGACCAGGATCCGGCCGTTGAAACCTTTTGGTTGCACGGGAGTGTCTTCATCCACCCATTCATCGCCCTGGTCGCCATAGACCGCGCTGGAAGACAGAAAAACGACTCGTTGCAGCGTGGCGTGATCCAATTGGTCGAATAGATTGTCCAGCCCGTTGACGAACACATGGCGGTAGGCGGATTCGTCGCGCGCGTCGGGGGAGGGGGCATAGATCACGTGGCTGATCGCGGAGGGAATCACGGTCAGCGTGTTGGGTCGGGTGAGGTCGGCGGCGATCCAGCGGATCCCGTCGGTGTCGCCAGCGGGAGGCTGTCGGCGCAGCCCCCATACCTGATCGCCCTGCGCCGCGAGTCGTCGCGCGATGCGCAGGCAGACATCACCGGCGCCGGCCAGCAGGACATTCCTGGCTGGTGATGCCGGTGTGTCGCCGGGTTGATTCGTTTTGGCCAAACGCGGCACCCTAGCACAGGCGATTCGAGGTTGAACGGCCCATCTGGAATGCCTCCAGCGAGTCGCACAGCAGCCGGCCCATGGCGAGCCGGGTCGCCATGGTCGAACTGCCGATGTGGGGCAGGCCAAACACATTGGGCATAGTGCGGTAGGCCGGGTGGATATCTGGTTCGCCGGCGAAGACGTCCAGGCCCGCCGCCGCGACCGCGCCGGTTTCCAGGGCGCGCACCAGCGCGGCATCGTCGATGATGTCGCCGCGTGCGATGTTGGCGACGATCGCGCCATGGGGCAGACGCGCGATCGCCGCCGCGTCGAGCAACCCCCGCGTGCCGGGTCCGGAAGGGCACGCGACACAGAGGAAATCGCTGGCTTCCAGCAGGTCGTCCAGGTGCTCGTGGAAGACCGCGTCGGCCTCCAGGCCGGGCTCCAGCCGGTGGCGATTGTGATAATGGACCCGCATGCCGAACCCACGGGCCCGCGCCGCCACGGCGCGGCCGATGCGTCCCATGCCCAGGATGCCCAGGCGCCTGCCCCAGAAATCCTGACCCAAGAGCTGACGGGGTGACCAGCCGGTCCAGGTGCCATCGCGGATCAGGTCCATGCTTTCGATCACGCGCCGCGCGGCGCCCAGCATCAGCAGAATCGCGGTATCGGCGCACGATTCGGTGAGAACGTCCGGTGTGCTGTACAGGGCGATGCCGCGTGAGCGGACGGCGTCGATATCGATGTGGTCGGTGCCGACGGAATACGTGGCGATGACGCGCACGGAGGATGGCAGCTGATTGACAACCGCCCGGTCCAGACGATCGGGCGCGGTGACGACCAACGCATCCATGTCTTGGACAGCCGCGAGCAGTTCGGTCGATGACAGTGGTCGCCCGGTTGGGTTCGCGTCGGCACCGAACCGCTGTACGAACAAGTCCAGAACGGGTTCCGGGAAGACACAGGCGACATAGACACGCAGCGAGGGAGGAGTCCGTGTGGCGTCGGAATTGGAGGATTGCGGGGTCGGGTCAGCCATGGCTGTCGTCCTTTCGGGAGGTCGTGGCGGGTAGTCCGATTGTAGGGCAACGCGGTGCCACGAAACGGCGGACCGCGCCGCGCGCGACCGCCATCGGCCATGTTCCAGGACGCGCAGCGGCGACGGGTGGACACTGATAAACTGGGGATTCGTTTCTGCTGGGGCAGATCCATGCCTCCGCTGCCAACGCTCGAGGATGAGACCATGATTCACAAGAATTTCATCGGCAACAAGTGGGTCAGCGCGATGTCGGGCGAGACCGTTCCCGTCATCGATCCGTCCGATGGCCAAATCTATGCTGAAATCGCGCGCTCCGGCCAGGTCGACGTCGACGCGGCGGTGTCGGCGGCGCGTGCCGCGTACGTGGGGGCCTGGGGCAAGATGGCGCCCGCCACGCGCAGCCGACTGTTGTGGCGCATCGCCGCCGCGCTGCTCGATCGCACAGACGAACTCGCCCGCATCGAATCGCGCGATACAGGCAAGCCGTTGAAGCAGGCCCGCGCCGATGCGGCGGCGGTGGCGCGGTATTTCGAGTTCTACGCGGGGGCGGTCGACAAACTGCACGGCGAAACCATTCCTTATCCGCACGATTTCACGGTACTGACGGTGCGTGAACCGCACGGGGTGACCGGCCACATCATTCCCTGGAATTATCCGTTGCAGATCTTTGGGCGCAGCGTGGGCGCCACGCTGGCCGCGGGCAACGCCTGCGTGGTCAAGCCGGCCGAGGACGCCTGCCTGTCGCTGCTTCGCGTCGCCGAGATCGTCGTCGAGGCGGGCTTGCCGGAAGGGGCGCTGAATATCTGCACCGGGTTGGGGCCCGAGGCGGGCGCGGCGTTGTCCGCGCACCCCGGCATCGACCATATATCGTTCACCGGCTCGCCGGGCACCGGCAAGCAGGTGGCCCAGGCCGCCGCCGCGCATTTCGCTCCTGTCACGCTGGAGCTGGGCGGAAAGTCGCCGCAAATCGTCTTCTCCGACGCCGACATCGACGCCGCGCTGCCCGTGCTCCTGAACGCCATTGTCCAGAACGCGGGGCAGACGTGCTCCGCGGGCAGCCGTCTGCTGGTGCAGCGTGCCATCTACTCCGACCTGTTGAGCCGCTTGGCCGAGCTGTTCAAGGCGACGCGTACTGGCGCCGCGGCTGACGATCTGGACTGTGGGCCCCTCATCAACGCGAAGCAGTTGACGCGGGTACGCGGCTTCCTGGAAGAGGCGGACGAATCGGGCATCGCCGTCGTGGCACAAGGCGCTCTGGACGCGTCGGCGCCAGCCACGGGTTTCTACCAGCCACCGATGCTGCTTGCCGACGTGCCGCCGGCGCACCGCCTGGCCCAGGAAGAGGTCTTTGGCCCGGTTCTCGCCGCCATCCCGTTCGAGACCGAGGCCGATGCGCTGACCATCGCCAATTCCACGCCGTTCGGCCTGGTGGCGGGGGTCTGGACGCAGGACGGCGGGCGGCAGATGCGCATGGCGCGCCAGGTGCGTGCCGGGCAGGTGTTCGTCAACAACTATGGCGCGGGTGGCGGTGTCGAACTGCCGTTCGGCGGTACAGGCCAGTCCGGCTTCGGGCGCGAGAAGGGGTTCGAGGCGCTGTACGGTTTCACCACGCTCAAGACCATCGCGATTCGACACTAGATACCGGACCGGCTTCCTCAGGCGAGGGCTTTTCGCCTATGGCGAACCGCTGAGAGCGAGACGGCATGGGGTTTTGTTTCTTCATCAACCAATCATTTTCACAGGACTAATCATGCGTCTGGCGGGCAAGGTGGCAATCGTGACAGGGGCGGGCTCGGGTTTCGGGGCCGGCATTGCGCAAACGTTCGCGCGCGAAGGGGCCAGTGTGGTCGTGGCCGACATCCACGAGGCGCATGGCCGCGCCGTGGCGGATGACATCGTGAAAGCGGGGGGCAAGGCGGTGTTCGCGCCGGTGGACGTGGCCGACGGAGCCAGTGTGGCGCGCCTGCTCGAGCTGACGCTGGGTGCCTTCGGCGCGCTGCACACGGTTGTGAACAACGCCGGCACCACGCACAAGAACAAGCCATTGCTGGACATCACCGAGCAGGACTTTGACCGGGTGTTCAACGTCAACGTGAAGAGCATCTTCTGGACGGCGACGCACATGGTGCCGTACTTCCGGCGGCACGGCGGTGGTTCGTTCGTCAACATCGCCTCCACCGCCGCGATCCGGCCGCGCCCCGGGCTGGTCTGGTACAACAGCACCAAGGGCGCCGTGGTCACGGCCAGCAAGGCCATGGCGGCCGAGCTTGGCAAAGACAATATCCGGGTCAATTGCGTGAACCCGGTCATTGGCGCGACGGCCCTGCTGGAAGAGTTCATGGGCATGCCCGACACGCCGGAGAACCGCGGTAAGTTCCTGGCGGGCATTCCGTTGGGCCGGTTCTCCACGCCCCAGGACGTGGCCAACGCCGCGCTGTACTTCGCGTCCGACGAGGCCGGTTTCATCACGGGCACGTGCCTCGAGGTGGATGGCGGGCGTTGCGTTTGAACTTGAAAGCGTAAGCCGCGGGTCTGCGTTTCACACCGCCGCATGGTGGTGGCTCTCGGATTTTCGCGTTGCGAACGTCGTTCGCATCATCAGGAATTTTTCATGGAACAGCAATCCCGGCTCGCTCGTAGCCACCCCGATGAACTGCTGGTGGGGCTGGTGTCGGTGTCCGACCGCGCCTCGTCCGGCGTATATGAAGACCAGGGTATCCCGGCCCTGGAGGCCTGGCTGTCACGCGCCCTCACGCGGGCACCACAGATCGCCTCACGGTTGATTCCCGACGAGCTCGGGGTGATTTCGGCCACGCTCAGGCATCTGGTCGATGTCCTGGGCTGTGACCTGGTGCTGACGACCGGCGGCACGGGTCCGGCGCGGCGCGACGTCACGCCGGAAGCCACGCTGGCCGTCGCCACCAGGGAAATGCCCGGCTTCGGCGAGCAGATGCGCCAGATAAGCCTGCGGTTCGTGCCGACGGCGATCCTGTCCCGGCAAGTGGCCGTGATCCGTGAAACCGCCGATCACGCCGCCCTCATCATCAATCTGCCGGGCCAACCCAAGGCCATCCAGGAAACGCTGGAAGGGCTCAAGGACGGCCAGGGCGGGGTGTTGGTGCCGGGGATATTCGCCGCGGTGCCATATTGCATCGACCTGATCGGCGGGCCGTATACGGAAACCCACGACGAGGTCGTCAAGGCGTTCCGGCCCAAGTCGGCGCGGCGCGGCTGATTGGCGGGCGCAGGGGCCCCGGTGTGCAAGCAGGCGGTGATCCTCGGGCTCTACACACGTGACCCTGGGGAAGCTCCTCGCAAGGGATCGTCCGATGCCGGTCGCCGTCCCTGACGGTGATTGCAAAGAGTTACCCGTGTGCGCGCCCGTGCAAGCAACTTGCGGCGTTACCTCGTAAAATGACGCGATTCCCGTTTATTCGCTTTCAGGAGATCGTGTTATGGCCCTAGTGTCCATGCGCCAGTTGCTGGATCATGCCGCCGAGAATGGCTATGGTATTCCGGCGTTCAATGTCAACAACCTCGAGCAGGTCCAGGCCATCATGGAGGCCGCGGCAGAAACCGACAGCCCGGTCATCATGCAGGCGTCGGCTGGTGCGCGCAAGTATGCGGGCGAGGGCTTCCTGAAATATCTCATCCAGGCCGCCGTGGAATCCTACCCGTCGATTCCGGTGGTCATGCATCAAGATCACGGCCAGTCGCCCGACGTCTGCCGCGGCGCCATCGGCCTGGGGTTCTCCAGCGTCATGATGGACGGCTCCCTGAAGGAAGACGGCAAGACCATCGCCGACTACGACTACAACGTGGGCGTCACGCGGCGCGTGGTCGACATGGCGCACCAGGTGGGTGTCACGGTCGAAGGCGAACTGGGTTGCCTGGGGTCGCTGGAAACCATGAAGGGTGACAAGGAAGACGGTCACGGCGCCGAAGGCACCATGACGCGCGAGCAGCTGCTCACCGACCCGGAACAGGCCGCCGATTTCGTCCGCCACACACAGCTCGACGCACTGGCCATCGCCATCGGCACCAGCCACGGCGCCTACAAGTTCACCCGCAAGCCCACGGGCGATATCCTGTCGATCGCCCGCATAAAGGAAATCCACAAGCGCCTGCCCAACACGCATCTGGTCATGCATGGCAGCTCCAGTGTTCCGCAGGAACTCCTGGCCGAGATCCGCCAGTTCGGTGGCGACATGAAGGAAACCTATGGCGTGCCTGTGGAGGAAATCCAGGAAGCCATCAAGTACGGGGTACGCAAGGTCAACATCGACACCGACATCCGCCTCGCCATGACGGGCGCCATCCGCCGTTTCATGGCCGAGAACCCCGGCAAGTTCGACCCGCGCGAATACCTCAAGCCCGCGCGCCAGGCGGCCAAGCTGGTCTGCGTTCAGCGTTACCAGCAGTTCGGCACAGCGGGCAACGCCAGCAAGATCAAAGCGGTGCCGTTGACGACCATGGCGCAGCGCTATGGCGCCGGCGATCTCGCACAGGTGGTGCAATAATCACAGACTTGAAGCGCGCCGGGAAGCCGGCGCGCTGTCTTTCGGTTTCAGGTTTCAGGACATTCCCGGTGCAGGCTCTACTCCAATCAACGATTCATTCCCTTCCCTTGCTGGGGCGCGGCAAGGTCCGCGACATGTATGCCGTGGGTGATGACAAGCTGCTCATCGTCGCCACCGATCGCATCTCCGCCTTTGACGTCATTCTCGACGACCCTATCCCGGGCAAGGGTGCCGTGCTCACGGCATTGACTGAATTCTGGCTCGGGAAGCTCGCGCACATCGTGCCCAACCATTCCACGGGCATCGCGCCTGAAGAAGTGGTGGCGGCCGACGAGCGTGATCAAGTCATGGGCCGCGCGGTCGTGGTCAAGCGTCTGAGGCCCATTCTGGTCGAGGCGGTGGCCCGTGGTTATCTGGCCGGGTCGGGCTGGAAGGATTATCAGGCGCACGGGTCGGTCTGTGGTGTGGCGTTGCCGTCGGGCCTGAATCAGGCGGGTCGGCTGCCTTCGCCCGTGTTCACGCCGGCGGCCAAGGCCGAATTCGGCACCCACGACGAGAACGTCGATTTCGCGCACGTGGTGGCCGAGGCGGGGCGCGCGAACGCGGAAAAGATCCGCGACATCACGCTCGCGTTGTATTCCGAGGCATCGGCCTTCGCCGCTTCCAAGGGCATCATCATCGCCGACACGAAGTTCGAGTTCGGGCTTGACGGTGACGGCGGGCTTTATCTCATGGACGAGGTCCTCACGCCCGATTCGTCGCGTTTCTGGCCCGCGTCGGAGTACCGCGAAGGCATCAGCCCGCCGTCGTTCGACAAGCAGTTCGTGCGCGACTGGCTTGAAACCCAGCCCTGGGACAAGACCCCTCCCGCGCCCAGGCTGCCCGCCGACGTCCAGGAAAAGACCGCGGCTAAATACCGCGAAGCCCTGACACGGCTCGCTTCCTGACCGGTCATGATCCTGCCACGAACGGCCGCCTGCGCGGCCGTTCGCATTTTGCAGGCGTTAAAATGATTGTTTCACCATCACTTCTTGGCGAGGGCGTGTTTCATGGCCGAACATAGCGAATCGAATTCCTCCGGCGCGCCGCTGGTGGGCATCATCATGGGGTCGTCCAGCGACTGGGACGTCATGAAGAACGCGGCGGGCATCCTGGAAGAGTTTGGTGTCCCGCACGAGGTGCGGGTGGTGTCGGCGCATCGCATGCCCCTGGACATGGTCGAGTATGGCTCGCAGGCGCTGGGTCGCGGGCTGCGGGCCATCATCGCGGGCGCGGGTGGTGCGGCGCACCTGCCGGGCATGATGGCGGCGCTCACGCCCATTCCCGTATTCGGCGTTCCCGTGCCCTCGCGTCATCTGCAGGGCGAGGATTCGTTGCTGTCCATCGTGCAGATGCCGAAGGGCATCCCCGTGGCCACGTTCGCCATCGGCGACGCGGGCGCAACCAATGCGGCGCTGCATGTCGTGGCCTGCCTGGCCACCACCGACGCCGCGCTTCAGCAAAAGCTGATCGAGTTTCGCGAACGCCAGACCGAGGCGGCGCGGGCCATGGTGGTGCCTCCGCATGTGCGTATGTAGCGTTTCGCTTTTGGCTTTGGCGTTGGTCCGGCCGAGACTAACGGTGACCTTGCTGCCAAAGCGATAATCTCCAAGACATTGGCTCGCTGGCCCAAGTCGTTGCCCAGCGCTTTACCTTTCGTGTTTTATTTGTCGCTTTCTTCTTTTTTCGGATTCCCTTGCCCATGACGTCGCTCACCACATCGATTCCTATCCTTCCTGGGAACTGGCTAGGCATGATGGGCGGAGGACAACTGGGCCGCATGTTCTGTCATGCCGCGCAGTCGATGGGGTACAAGGTGGCCGTGCTGGATCCGGCCGGGCAATGTCCGGC
>DASTNK010000111.1:0-4612 GCA_035720945.1 Burkholderiaceae bacterium | reverse complement strand
CGCTCATCGAAAAACCAGCCTGAACCATCCTTGGCGTCGCCTATCAGCAGATTGAGTTCGTGGTTGCCCAGGATCGCTTGGGCGTTGCCGTGTTCGACGAGGCGCTGAACCACCTGGATGACCCCGACGCTGTCAGGGCCTCTGTCGCACAGATCGCCGAGGAACACCAGCTTGCGATTCTCGGGATGTCCGCCCTGGCTGTTGTAGCCAAGGCGCACGAGCAGGGCCAACAACGCGGACAACTCGCCATGGATGTCGCCCACGATGTCCAGCGGGCCATCGGGCAGGTGTTGTACGAGAGTCGGTTCGGCGTGAGACATGGGCGCTTCTGTCTGGAGGGCGGGCGCGGCATGGGGGATTGTTCCATGCCAACGGGTTACCCTTTTTTAACAGAGAATGGCGCCCGACTCCGGAAAATGTTGATGTGCCCCGCCGGGGATCCCCTGGATGCCTGGCCTAAAGCGCTTCCACGACCGGATAAAGCTCGGTGTTTTCCCGTCGTATGCGCGTGTGCAGTTTTTTCATCACGACATTGGCTTCTTCGCGGAATTGCTCCGGGTGACGCTCGATTTCGGACACGTTCGTCCAGTGATGTGAAAAATGTTTGAAAGCGCTTGCGAGATCGCTCATTTCGTCCTGGTACTGCTGGCAGAGCCGAACCAGTTCCTGGTTGGGCTGCTTCTTCATAGAGGGATACAGCACGCGGTCTTCCGCGGCCAGATGTGTGACGATCACGCCCCCCATGGCCTTGAGTTCCCTGGCGATGTGCGCCGCGTTTTGCGCAACGCCCGCGTGGGCCAGCTCACGCAGGTCCGAGATGCTGGTCAGTATTTGCACGTGTTGATCCTTCATGCGTCCGATGTCCATGACCGTTCTCCTTTCCGTGTCAGTGAGGGGTGACGCTGTTACGGCGGAATTCACCGAAAATTAAACGCCGCGATCCTGCCTTGCTTCAAGAGCGGGGTTGGGTCCTGGTTGAAATGGTAAGCTGGCTGGCGTTCACATATCGAGAGACATCTTATGACGACCGGCCCCGACGACGCATCGCTTGTCGAAACCCGTATCGATGGGCAGACCTTGGTTGAAGGTGGCTTCTTGACGTTTCGTCGGGACAGGGTGCGCCTGCCCGATGGCGCGCAAGCCAGCCGCGAGTATGTGGTGCATCCGGGCGCGGTGGTCGTCATTCCGTTGTTGGACGACGGGCGTGTCGTGGTGGAGCGTCAATACCGTTACCCGGTGGGGCGCGTGATGACCGAGTTCCCGGCCGGCAAGCTGGACGCTGGCGAAGATCCGCTGGCGTGCGCCAAGCGCGAACTGCTGGAGGAGACCGGATACACCGCGACCCACTGGGCGAGCGCCGGGGCGATGCATCTGGCCATCGCCTATTCCACCGAGATCATCCACATCTTCTTCGCGCGAGGGCTGAGGGCGGGGCCCCGACATCTCGATCAGGACGAATTCCTCGAGATGCGCACCATGGGTGTGGAGGAGCTCCTCGAGGCATGCCGGGAAGGGCGTGTCACTGACGCGAAAACCCTGACCTGTGCGTTATGGCTCCAGAATGTGCGAACAGGGGCATGGAAACTGGACTGGCGGGAGAATCCGGGCGCTTGATATGGTGTTCGTCGGGTGTCTGACACGGTATTCCTGAGTCGCCGCGTCAGCGGTGCAAGGTCGTTTTTGTCAAAAAGCCTGACCAGTCCACCACGGCATAACGCGGCGGTCAGAACATCTTGCTGAGCAGATACACCTCGCACGCCACTGCGGTCAAGGCATACGCCATTTGATACTTCCGGCTGGCCACAATGATGGCAACGAGCGCGCCAAGCGCTTCGATGGCCTGCACCACGAGGTAATCCACGCCAAGCGACGCGAAGTGTTCGCGACCCTTGATCCACGAGTCGACGACATCGAGCACAGACAGCAGCAACATCATGCAATAGAACGGGCGGCGTCGACCCTGGAAATACTTCTCATAGCTGACGTATCCGTGACCGCGGTCGGGAAACAGGATGGACGATATGAAAACGAAGATCGATGCGTAGAAAATCACGAACAGGTATAGCCCGAAGGTCCACACCTTGATTTTCAAAAGCCCATACTCGAACCACCAGAAATCAACGATGGCCAGCAATAGATAGACGATCCAGACGACGTGCAGGGGGTAGATTCTGAAGGACGCCGACGTTTGCACCGATCGGGAGAGTCCTGTTACGAGGCGGGAAATGCTCAGACCCAGCAGTATGCCGATGATGATGCGGATATGCACAAACTGGTCGATGTGGATCGCTGTGGCGCCCAATGCATCCTCACTTTGTCGAAACCACAGAACCGCCGGATGAGTCCGGCGTCTTCTGAGACGTTGCTTTATCCATCCCGGTGATGAAGTGTGATAGGGACTGGCGAGCGGATCATATCAGACCAGCTCACCCACATCTTTAAATTTCTCAGCAAAAATTATTTTCCGATGCAAAACCGGGAGAAAATCTCACCCAGCAGGTCGTCACTGGTGAACTGGCCGGTGATGGCGCACAGGTCCCCATGCGCCAGGCGCAGCTCTTCGGCGAACAGATCCAGCACTTGATCGTTGTGGCCAGCGTGTTCGTCGGCCAGGGCAAGATGTTCGCCCGCGTTGTTCAGCGCAAGCAGATGGCGTTCGCGCGCCAGCCAGGGGGATTCCATTCCCGGATCCCGACCGGCGACTTCGAGGAGCCGGCGTTTGAGTTCATCCAGGCCGACACCGGTTTTCGCGGAGATGTGGAGTTCGTTCGATCCCGCCGCCGGCGGTTCCGGCTTTTGTGCCAGATCGATTTTGTTCAGCACCGCCAACACCGGGATGCCTTTCGGCAACCGCTGCACGATGGCCGTATCCAGGGCATCGTTGCGACGGCCCACATCCTGCATATGTAGGATGACGTTGGCCTTTTCCAGTTCCGCCCAGGTGCGTTCCATGCCCAGGCGTTCCACCGTGTCGTCGGTTTCCCGCAGTCCGGCGGTATCCACAATGTGTATTGGCACACCATCTATGTGAATCTGCTGGGTGACTTTGTCGCGGGTCGTGCCCGCGATGGGTGTGACGATGGCGATGTCGTCACCGGCCAGGGCGTTGAGCAGGCTGGACTTGCCCACATTGGGCTGGCCTGCCAGGACGACGTACAGGCCTTCGCGCAGGGCCATGCTTTGCCGAGTCTGGCGGATGATGGTGTCGAGGTCGCTGCGGATGTCGGTGAGTTTCTCCCGTGCCTGGTAGCTTCGCAGAAAGTCGATTTCCTCTTCGGGAAAGTCCAGGGTGGCTTCGACCAGCATGCGCAGGTTGATGATGCGCTCGGCCAGGGCGTTGACGCGGGTGGAGAACACGCCGCTCAGTGAGGCCATGGCGCTGCGCGCGGCGGCGGTCGATGACGCGTCGATCAGGTCGGCGACGGCCTCGGCCTGGGCCAGGTCCAGGCGCTCGTTCAGGAAGGCCCGCTCAGTGAATTCACCGGGCCGGGCATGCCGGATGCCCAGTGATGCGCCGGCTTCGAGGCAGCGTTCGAGCAGGCGACGCAGCACGGCGGTGCCGCCATGGCCCTGGAGTTCCAGCACGTCTTCGCCGGTGTATGAATGCGGGCTTTTGAAGTAGAGCGCCACGCCGGCGTCGATGGCCTCGCCGTGGCGATCGTTGAATGGGCGGTAGTGGGCCTTGCGCGGCGCCAGCATGTCGTCAAACAGCGCGCGGACCAGTTCGTCCAGATCGGGTCCGGACACGCGCACGATACCGATGCCGCCGCGACCGGGGGCCGTGGCGATAGCGGCGATGGGTTCTTTGGAATGGGACGGCATGGCGTGGATCAGTGCTGGGGTGCGTCGTCGGCCAGCAATTGCAGAACCGCGTCACGCTTCTCCAGCAAATGCTGGCGCAGTATCGCCGCCAGGCGCGCACCGTCGCGCGCCTCGAGTGCCTTGAGCATCTCTTCGTGCTCGGCCACGGCCTGATCCCACTTCGCGGTCTGGAAATTGGAGCGGAACCGCAATGCCTGCAGGCGCCGGTTGACCGAGATATAGATTTGACGCAGCGCGGAATTTCCCGCTGCCAGGTTGATGCGGTCGTGGATCTTGTGGTTCTGGGCGTAGTAGCCAGGCAGATCGTTCTGGGCGTGGCACGCCAGCATGGTGTAGTGCAGCGCCTTGATTTCCGAGAGTTCACCCGGTGTGATGCGCGCGCAGGCCAGCTCGCCCGAGAACGCTTCGAGGCCGCTCATGAGTTCGAACATTTCGCGAATTTCCGCCTCGGACATGCGCGAGACGGTGGCACCGCGATTCGGTGCTATGTCGATGAGGCCCTCGGCCGCCAGAACCTTGATCGCCTCGCGCAGCGGGGTGCGGGAAATGCCCAGGGTGTCACACAGTTCGCGCTCGTTGAGCTTGGTGCCGGGGGCGAGCACCCCTTCCACGATGAAGTTGCGCAGGTGTTCGACAACCGTGTCGTGCAGGCGCATGCGCGTGACTTTCGGGAGCACGGGCAGCACAGCGAAGTCGGGTTCTGGTGCGGGATTTTGCATGCAAAACGAGTGTTGCGCGAGTATTGCGAGATCCCGGGAATTTTACTTCACGAGATCGAAATGGTTGGGAA